>JASMMN010000070.1 GCA_030748155.1 Phycisphaerales bacterium | reverse complement strand
CCGTGACAACTTACCAATTTGTCGATTCCTTGGCCTGAAAAGCGGCATTGGAGCATCTCAGGCCCTCCATCTGCTCGTGGAGCAAGTACCCGCGAAACGGTCAGAAGAGGATGCGTTCATCAGCAACTGTGCTCACTGCTGTTCGCCTATTGGGCTGAGCGGCACAGACGCTGCGGCCCATCATCCCTCCGCAGCACATCTGCGAGCATCGCCTCGGCGCATACGCCCCGAGCGGGGCACGCGATCACGCCTGCCGCCTCGGTTCCAAGCGTCGCCACGGTCGGATCGAGGTCCAGTGCCGCCGCCCCATGCGTCGTTGCCATCGCAAGCAGCAGCCGAGCATCGACGCCGTCCCGCCGAAACAGCAGCCGCATGTCATCGAGCACACTCAATCGATCGGGTGTCTCCAGACACAAGAGCGAATCTGTACCGAGGCAGACGTTGACACCGGCCTCGTGCAGTATTCGCCACGGATGCTCGGCCAATTCTGGCGGCGCGTGCCCGAACGCCGCGCTCGCCCGGGGGCAGTAGACAACCCGCACGCCGGAATCCGCGAGCATCTGCACGTGCCGCGGCTCGATCCAGTTCACATGGGCGCACAAGAACCGCCCACGCCCAAGCGGCTCGAGCAAAGCGTCAACCGGATGCTCGCCCGGCACCTCCACCGATCTGTCCCACACCCCGATGTCATGCTCCAGCATCTCCCGCAGCGGTCCGGTGCCGGATCGGCACACCTCGACCTCCGCCAGCGTTTCGACCAGATGGGTCATCAGCGGTACACCGAACTGGGCAGCAGCTGCAAACACGCGTGGTCCACATGAATACGGCGCATGGGGCGAAAGACCCACCCGCACACCATTGACCTCCGACCCGAACTCATCTAGGACGGCCCGCATCCGCTCAACAGCGGCCCCCTGCCGAGCCCCAAGCCCAAAGACTTCCACAAAACTCACCCCCCGCAGCGGGCTCGCCCTCAACAAGTGAATCGAGACATCAGGTGGGTGTCCGCCAATGTCGCCGATGCAACTAGTGCCACCTGCAAGAGCCAGTTCGATGCCCCGCTCCACCGCAGCCCGCCGCGATTGAGCATTCATCGAGGCCCGAAGCGAGCGGACCCGGCCCACCCATCCCCGAAAGTCGGTGCCGGCTGGGGGCCAGACGCCATCACCGCTCAGGTCAAGGTGGGCGTGCGCGTTCACCAAGCCCGGCATCACAAGGAATCCCTTCCAGTCCTCGACCTGAGCATCTTCCACCGCTCCAACCGACTCAGGAGGGCCAGCGGCGAGCACCCGCTCCCCCTCCAGCAGCACGACCCCCGGAGCGGCAGCTCTACCAGCGGCGTCAATGACGCCACCCGCGCGGATCATGCGGCGATTGTGGACAAGTTCTCCACAGGTTCCGCTCATGTGGCTCAGATGCTCCAACCTGCTGCCCCATCGATCGATACACTGGCTTCGCCTCGGTCGGCACTTGCCAATGATGCGGCATGACCGTCATGCCGCCACTCCCCCGATTCTGCAAGATCGCCGCCGAGCCTAGCACGACAACGCCTTTGGAGGGATGCCCATGATTCGTAGCCTGACTCTCAGCCTACTCGCCGCCACTGTTCTGGGAACTGCTGGATGCGTCCCGGATGAAACCAGTCGCAAGTATGAAGCCTTGCAAAACGTCAACCGCTCGCTGGTGCAGCAACTCAGTGATGCCGAGCGAAACCGCGGCGAAATCGAACAGACACTCGTTCGCCGCAACCAAGAACTCGAGCAGTCCAAGCAGGAAATTGATCGTCTACAAGGCGAGTACGACGGGCTCAGCACCAAATGGGACACCCTTGCAAAGCGAAACGACACGCTCGCAAGGCACCTGACCGCCCTTGAAATCGGCGAACTACCCGAGGACATGGAAGCCGCTCTCGCCGCCATCGCCGCGTCCAATCCGAACCAGATTTCCTTCGACCCCGAGAACGGCATGCTTCGCTTCTCAAGCGACCTGACGTTTGCGAGCGGTTCAGATCAACTTCGCGCAGGAACCGATAATTCGCTCGCGGCCGTGGCCAGCATCATCTCTTCGCCAACTGCCGTTCCGCTTGAAGTACTCGTTGTCGGTCACACCGATGACATCCCGGTCACGCACTCCAAACAGGCCCACCCGTCCAATCTTCACTTGTCGGTGCACCGCGCCATTGCGGTACGCAACGCGTTGGTAAAGGCGGGCGTCAGTGCCGAACAAGTCCGTGTCGCCGGCGATGGCGAATTCCACCCGCTCGTTGCCAACTCTGCGGGCGGCACCGCTGAGAACCGCCGCGTCGAGATCTTCCTCGTACCGGCACCCCGCACCGAAACCGTCGTCGAAGTCGATACGACCTCACAAGATGCCTTCGGCGAGCCGATGAAGTGATCCCCACCGCTCACAGGGGCTGAGGATCGTGGCGACCAACGGACTGGATCTTGCCGCGAATGTCGGACGACGCGTCCGGCTCCCCATCGAGGGAGCGGGCCGCTTCGCACGCTTTGCGATGCACACACTCGCCGGGACCATCTTTCGACCGAATCGCTGGCTCCGCTGGCGGATTCTGGCACCGCTCATCATGCAGGTGGGTGTACTGAGTATTCCGGTGGTGGCGATCACCGGCGGCTTCATTGGCATGCTGCTGGCGCTGGAGAGTTTCGAACAGTTCGCCGCTTACGGGCTGGAGAACAAACTCGGCATGATCATCAACGTCTCGGTGGTCAAACAGATCGGCCCGGTGCTGGCAGCGGTCATGGTGGCAGGCCGCGTGGGTGGCGCGTTGACGGCTGAACTCGGAACGATGCGAGTGACCGAACAACTCGATGCCGTCCGATCAATGGGTGCCGACCCCATCGATGTGCTGGTTGTCCCCCGCGTCATCGTATGTACGGTAATGACACCGATTCTGACGATCTTCTCGGATCTGCTCGGTGTCATCGGCGGCGCAGGCTTTACCGTCGCCTGGAACGGCGTTTCCGGACGCGAGTACTGGGACAACACAGCGTGGTTCCTCAGTTACTGGGAACCCACTACAGGTCTCATCAAAGCCACCTTCTTTGGCCTGAGCATCGGACTCATTTCCTGTTACAAGGGTTTCAACTGCAAGCCCGGTGCCGCGGGCGTCGGGCAGGCGACAACCGAGTCGTTCGTATCCGCCTTCCTTGCCATCATCATCATCAATCTTGCCCTCGCCGAGTTTCTCCGCACCTTCGGTGCCATGTTCCTTGGCATCGGATTCAAGAGTCCCCTCTCATGAGCACCACGCTTGCAATCGTCTTGGCCGCTCTGTCGCAAGTTTCCGGGCCCGGTGCGGGCGGACCAGCCAAGACCGGCGTTCCCCTCATCGCCCCCGAGGGGCCCCTGCAACGCACCGATATGGCGCAGCACCGGTTCAGGCTCACATTCACGATCAACTATGCCCCGATTCCGGCGACAAAGGAAGATTGGACCCTGCCCCTGATCGCAAACGGCCCGTGGAGCACTCTGAGCCCGGAGAACTTCACCGTCGTGCTGAGCGCGGGCCGCGACCGAAGAACCATCAATGGCGCAGACGATTTTACCAAGCCCAATACGCTCGGCGAAGGGGCACTTCAGATATCGCTACCGGAAGTGGCTAGTTGGCCGCTGCGAATCGAGGTGCAGGCAAACGTGAGCAGTTGGTCAAGCCGCCTGGACAATGCCGCAGCCATGCAGATCGGGTGGCCGGAGAAGTGGCCTGCGGAAGTGAGTCCGCTTCTGAAACCGAGCCTGCTCATCGAGTCATCCTCTGAGATCATTGCAAAAACAGTCGAAACGCTCACCCGGGGACAGGTCCGCAGCGTCCCGCCGGTCCAAGCCGCCAAACTCATCGTGCAGGACGCCTGCACGAAGTTCAAGGTCGGTGAAACCCGCATGTCATTTGGACAGCAGGGACAACTTCGCGGCATTGCGGTTGTCGGCGCCGAGGCGGCCGCCAAGGCTGGCAGCGGATCTCCAGCGGATCTCGTCTGCATCTGTGTCGCCATGCTGCGGGCAGCGGGACTACCAGCCCGGCCAGTCATCGGCATTGGCTCGGGAACCTCCGGCCGCGAGAACGAATTTGGTATCTGGGCAGAGGTCTACCTGCCACGGTGTGGGTGGACGCCCTTCGATCCGGACAGGTTGCGACAACAATCCATTCGCACGCTGGACACCACCCAAAGTTGGGAATACTTCGGCATCATGCCGCAACTGCAACGCCGTATTCCATTGGCTTGGTCCTTTGCTCCCGGAAATGGCGACTCCGCTTTCGACAGTTGGGGCGTATGGGGATGGGTGAGATTCCTGAAGGATGCTGAGTTTCCCATCACAATCACCGGCAACACGATCCAAACACCATCGGGCACATTTACGCTCACGCCACAACGTCTCGTTCCCTCGAGCGTCCGCTTGGAGCGACAATGACAGACGAGGAGCTGTCAACAGAGGACATCAAACGATTCGGAGATGATGGAGATCACACCGGATGGTGCCCTGACTGCGGCTGGCAGGTCTACGACGAGGCCGAGTTCTGCCAAGAATGCGGCAACCAGATCGGCGGACGGGTGCTCCGTCGTCCCCCCGCCGCCGCCGAGTTTCACAAGCGGATGATGCTTCTTGTCACCGTGGTGGTGATCGTTGTCTTTTTCTTCGTGTTTGTGATGTAGCGTGATCAGTGATTGGCCCATGCCCGTTCGTGCATCGCCCTACCGCCACGAGTACCCCCGCCCAACGACCTGCCATTGTGTGCATTCCGAGGGCTGAGCACCGCCCTCTGGCTGCCCAATAGCCACGATGGTCTCCGCCTTCAGATGCACCACCTCACCGCGTCGCTGCAAGGCCCCGTAGGCGATGACGGCGGGGCTGTGCCGGACTGCCGCGCGGCAACGCTGATAGACATCTGGACCCATGACGATGTTCACGATGCCGGTCTCGTCTTCGATGGTCATAAACACCATGCCCTTGGCCGAGTGCGGTTGCTGCCGCACCAGAACCAGTCCGCCCGCCGCCACCCGTCGTGTTGGATGGCCCCTCGGCAGCTGCTCCAATTCCTTGAGCTGCGCGGCCCTCACGGCCCCCCGCGCATCGAGCCATGTTCGCATGAACGACACCGGATGCGCCTTGAGCGAGAGACCAGTGGCGCGGTAATCTTGCACGACCTGTTGCTCGGGACCAATGACTGGAAGACCACTTCCTCGCCCGTTGCGTACACGCTCGGGCCACGGCGTGTCCGCAGGAAAGAGCGGCAGTGTGCCTCGCTCGACGAGTTTGATTTCCCAAAGCGCCGCCTGCCGATCGAGCGAGAGCGAACCGAACGCATCCGCCCGCGCCAGTGCTCGAAGAGCCCCCGCTCCAACACCACGCTCCCGCAATGACCACACATCCTGCACCTGCCCAAGATCAGCAACTGCTGCGCAGATCCGCGATGCGTCATCACCCGAGAGACCACGTACCATCCGCAGCCCAAGACGCAGTGCCCGATGCGGCCCAGCCGACGGTTCAAGTGTGCATCCAATCACGCTGTGGTTGATGTCGATCGGCCGGACTTCGACGCCATGTTCCTTGGCGCTCCGCACGATTTGAGCTGACGCGTAGAACCCCATGGGCTGGCTGTTGAGCAAACTGCATGCAAAGGCCGCCGGGTGATGGCATTTGAGCCAGGCCGAGGCGTACACAAGCAAGGCAAAACTCGCCGAGTGCGACTCGGGAAATCCATACTCGCTGAATCCGTGAATCTGCTTCCAGCACCGATCGATGAAGTCGTCTCGGTAGCCGCGCTCCTGCATTCCTGCGACAAGTTCGGCACCGATCTGCTGCATCGTGTCCGGTCGCCGCTTCCACGCGCCCATCGCCCGGCGGAGCCGCTCGGCCTTGTCCGCCGAGAATCCTCCCGCCACCATGGCAAGTCGCATGGCCTGTTCCTGAAAGATCGGCACGCCGAGCGTCCGCTGAAGCACCGCTCGCACCTGGTCGTTGGGATACGAAATGGCCTCGGTTCCTTCGCGGCGACGCAAGTACGGATGCACCATGCCACCTTGGATCGGCCCGGGTCGCACGAGCGCGATCTCGACAACCAAGTCGTAGAAACACCGCGGTCGCATCCGGGGCAGCATCGCCATCTGCGCCCGCGATTCGATCTGAAACACCCCCACCGTGTCGGCTCGGCAGCA
>JASMMN010000069.1 GCA_030748155.1 Phycisphaerales bacterium | reverse complement strand
CTCGCAACCGGCAGACGATCCGCCGGGACAAAGCCGGCATCGGCAAACGCCTGTTCGCGGTAGATCTCTGGACACGGTCCCTGAAAGCATGGCACACCTGCCTCATGCATCTGTTCAAGGGTGCGATCCCGGGCCTCGCGGTTCTCGGTGAAGCAGTGAAAGCGATACCAGGCATGACTGATCTTCTCGCCCGGCAACGGCGACCGAATGCTGCCACAACTCGTGACGGCGTCATGCAGCAATCTGGCGTTACGACGACGCGACTCCAGCCGCGATTGAAGATCCGCCAATTGCACCCGGCCGATCGCCGCCTGCATTTCCGTCATCCGATCATTGCTGCCAAAGGCCGTCTGCTGCCAACGGAATCCAGGCTCGGGCTCGGGAGCAAGTGCCATCGCTCGGTTTCTTCCGTGATCCCGAAGCGACCAGAGCCGCTCGTAGAGCAATGGATCATTCGTTGTAATCAGTCCCCCTTCGCCACCACTGGTAATGATCTTGTCCTGACAGAAAGAGAAGCATCCGACATGGCCGATGCCGCCGACCGGCTTCCCATTGATCGCAGCGCCGTGCGCCTGCGATGCGTCTTCCACGACGGCGATCTTGTGCGGTGTCGCCCATTGCATGATGGCCGGCACATCGCACGGCCATCCGGCAAGGTGCACAAGCACCACTGCTTTCGTCCGCGGTGTCCGTGCAGCCTCAAGTGTGGCAGGAGTCAAACACTGCGAATCCAAATCCACATCTGCGAAGATCGGCCTCGCCCCTCTGCGGACAACGCAGGAGGCCGACGCAAGAAATGAACGAGGCGTGACGAGTACATCGTCTCCAGAACCAATGTCCAGCACTTCCAATGCACGCTCAAGTGCGACCGTTCCATTACAGACGGCGAGCGCGTGGTCGACTTCAAATGCCTCCGCACACGCGTCCTCAAAGGAGGACACCTCAGTACCGCCCCACGCATTGATTCGACCCGACGCGAGTACGCGATCGACCGCATCCCGCTCCACCTGCGTGATGATCGGCCAGGAGGGAATGTTCAGCGCGGTCCATGTCATGGCGCGCCGTCCTTCTTCGCTATTGGCCTCGCAGGGACGCCAACCACCGTTGCGTCCGATGCAACATCCGAAACAACCGCCGCACCCGCGCCGATCATGGCCCGATCACCGATCCGGATGCCGTGCCTGATACTCGCCCCGAGTCCAATCCAAGTGCCTTCACCGACCGTAACATCGCCGCCAAGGTGCGCCCCTGGAGAAACATGCACACAATCGCGAAGCACACAATCATGATCGACCGTTGCCCCGGTATTGACGATGCATCCCGACCCGAGGTTCGCGCCAGTGTTGACAGCCGCACGGGGAAGTACAACCGTGCCCGACCCCAATACCGCGCCATCACTTACTGCCGCCGACGGGTCAACGACCGTCGCTACCGGGACACCAAGATCCTCGACCTTCTTCAGCATTACCATCCGCCGCGCATTGTCGCCGATTGCGACAACACATGCGTCCCCCTCCTGCATGAGTTGTTCCAGATCGTCACAGTGGCCAATGACGCCCTCGCCGCCGCCATCATCAAGAAACGCAATACACCCCCATCCACCCATGCGACCGGCCGAGTCCGCTACGACTCGACCATGTCCACCTGCGCCAAGAACGAGCAGCCTACCCATGACCAACATCCCCACCCCCGGAAACTCCCCCGCCAGTAGTTCCCCGAAACTTCCCCTGTGTCGCATGACCCTCCGCCGATACCTGCTGCACCCGGAACACCTGCCGAACTGTCATTACGAGGATTCTCAGATCCAACCACATCGAGCGATGATCGACATACCACACGTCCAACTCAAACCGCCGCTCCCACGGGATGGCATTGCGGCCATGTACCTGCGCCCAACCAGTGATGCCGGGGCGGACCTCATGGCGGCGAACCTGCTCCTTCGAGTAGAGCGGCAAGTACTCGACCAGGAGCGGTCGCGGCCCGACCAAACTCATGTCGCCACGCAGCACATTCCACAACTCGGGGAGTTCATCGAGGCTCACAAGTCGCATGATGCTGCCAAGTGGCGTAAGCCGCCCCGAATCCATCTCAGGATCGACCGTTGATGCACTTCCCAGCCGCATCGTGCGGAACTTCATGAGCCGAAAGACCCGGCCACTGCGGCC
>JASMMN010000068.1 GCA_030748155.1 Phycisphaerales bacterium | reverse complement strand
GGGTCGGACAGACCATCGATCGGCGTGAACTGCTGCTCAACCTGACGGACATGCACTATGGCCGGACGGAGATTGAATTCCAGCGAGGAAAGTTCCGTGTTCGTGGCGATGTAATTGAGATCTTCCCGGCCTACGAGCAGTACGCCGTACGGGTGGAGTGCTTCGGTGATGAGATCGAACGCATCTCGCTGATCCATCCGGTGTCCGGTGAGACGTTCGCCGAGGAGACCGAGTTCTTCGTGTTCCCGGCGGTGCATTACGTGCTGCCCGATGATCGGCTTCAGGAGGCCATGAAGAACATCCGCGAAGAATGCACCGAGCAGGTCGCCCAGCTCAAGCGGCATGGCAAACTGCTCGAGGCGCAGCGGCTCATGTCACGCACCCGCTATGACCTTGAAATGCTCGGCGAAATCGGCTACTGCTCAGGCGTCGAGAACTATGCGCGGCATCTGGAGGGGCGACCACCTGGATCTCGGCCCTCGACGCTGCTGGACTACTTCAACCACGTACCGGGGCGTGAGCCGGGCGACTGGCTGGTCTTCGTCGATGAGTCGCATGTCACGCTTCCGCAGGTTCGAGCGATGTACAACGGCGATCAGGCCCGCAAACGAGTGTTGGTGGAGCACGGATTCCGACTGCCATCAGCGCTGGACAACAGGCCTCTGACCTTCGACGAGTTCGACACGCTGGTACCCAGTGTCATCTACGTCTCAGCAACACCGAGCCCGTGGGAACTTGAGCGAACCGGCGGCATCTCGGCCGAACAGGTCATCCGCCCCACTGGGGTGCTCGATCCGAAGATCGAGGTTCGCCCCGCTGACGGGCAGGTACCGGACTTCATCGAGGCATGTAAGGAAGTCGCCGCCCGCGATCAGCGTGTGATCGCCACGGTGCTGACCAAACGCATGGCCGAAGACCTGAGCACCTACCTCGACGAACAGGGCCTCAATGTGCGGTATCTGCACAGCGACATCGACACCTTGGACCGTCTGGAGATCCTGAAGGATCTTCGGGAAGGGGACTTCGATGTGCTTGTCGGCGTCAACCTGCTGCGAGAAGGGCTCGACCTGCCGGAAGTTTCGCTGGTGTGCATTCTCGATGCGGACAAGGAGGGATTCCTGCGAAGCCGCACCAGTCTCATCCAGACGATCGGCCGCGCCGCTCGCAACGTGGATGCCACCTGCATCATGTATGCCGACACCATCACCGATTCGATGCAGTCGGCCATCGACGAAACGACGCGACGGCGGACCGTTCAGGAGGCGTTCAACCAAGCGAACGGCATCACACCGACCACCATCGTCAGGGCGGTGCGCCGCGGCATCGACCGCGAATTGCAGGCCCGCCGACTCGCCCGAAATGCCATCACCCCGGACGGCAACGAATCGGATCTTGAGCGGGACGAACTGCTTGAGTCGCTCGAGCAGGAGATGATGGAGGCCGCGGATCAACTTGAATTCGAGCGGGCCGCCGCCCTGCGAGACCGGCTCGCCGCAATCCGAAGCGGTCAAGGAGACCCGCGACACAAAGACAAGCAGCCGGCCCCAGGTACCCCTCGCGGTCGAAAACGTCGGAGGGGAACGCGTCCGTAACTGCGGCGATCGGCGAGATGCCACCTCGGCTGACCGAGCCGATTGAAGGGAACACCCTCTCCTGCTGCGCTGCTGCTCAACTGTTCTGCGGCTCTGATGGCGACAAAGTCGCCGCCCGCCGCTACGCTGCCCGGAATGGCAACCCCCCCACCCAATTGTCCACGCGCCTGCAATATCCTGCTCATCGGCGGCGGTGGCCGCGA
>JASMMN010000067.1 GCA_030748155.1 Phycisphaerales bacterium | reverse complement strand
CGACTGGACCGATTTCGAAAGTGGCGGCGACCTGTCCGTGGGGAACGGCACATGGTTTGTGCTTCCTATCGATGAGCAGGGATCCAGCCAGATGTTCACCGACAGCCAGTGCGTCGAACGCAACGGCGTCCTGATCGCGCGACTCACCAGCATGGAACACAATTCCGAAATCCTCGTCGAAGCCCTCTTCCAAGGACGGGATGCCGACAACATTACGTGGCAGGACACCGCCGCAACGACGATCATGTATCAGGGCGAACTCGACTGCAATGCCAACGGCACGCCCGATGCATGCGATATTGCCAGCGGTGACAGCGATGATGACAATGGCAACGGCATCCCGGACGAATGCGAAAGCGGCTGTGAGTGGGACCTCGACGGCAATGGCGTGACAGATGTGAATGATCTGCTGATACTCATCGCGGGATACCCAGCCGCCTACGACGTCGATGACCTCCTCGCCCTGCTGGCCGAATTCGGCTGCGGCGGCTGAAACGAGTCAGGTACCGCCCCCGGGAAACGTCCACTAGCCGCCGGAAAGCGGACGCTGGCCACCGGAAGACGCCTAGTCTCTGACTTTCTCGACACACATCCTGTGAAACTCCGACAACGCTTCACTCAGCGCCTTGGCGTCAGGATCCGATGGATCGATGGCCCGCTTGGCCGCGTCGAGGCGGGAGAGCCAGTGGATGATCTCGGGCTTGCCCATGGAATCGAGATCGACGGTCATGAATGCCTCGAGTGTTTCTCTGGGTGATGCCTGTTGCTTCTCGACCACCTCAACAGGCCCTGCCGGAAGCGTGAACAGACAGTCTGGAATCGTAGTGTTGGCCTGCATCGCCTCAAGCGAAATCTGAACACTGCTGCGACCAAGAGCGACCTGTGTGCTGAAGGCCACCTTGACCGGCCCGACCTGTCGGTAGTCCGTCAGAAAGATCTCGGTCGGGAAAGCTGCGGCCTGACCAGCCCCCTGCTCAATCACCTTGACCTGCAACCCGGAGGCCACACCGAAGAACCGCAAATCCTCACTGCCGGGTTCATCTGCAAGAGCGCAGCGGATCTTCCATGCCTGCTCACCGTTGACCTCCTCGACGCCGGTCAATTCCATGCTTGTGTACATCGTGGCCGCGTCGAGAAGGGGATTGAATGATCGATCACGCAACAGTTTGCGAAGCGCTCCACCGGTGACTTGCTGTACCGTTCCATCCGTTTGGATCTGCCATGCCTCATCGCTACGTCGAATAGTGACCTGTGTACCGGCCACTCCTGCATCGACCGACATACGAAACGCATCCAGGGTCTGATAGATCGCGAGGCTGCCGCTGACGCTGCCGCCAGCCAGCTCAAGCGTCCCAAGGCCACGCAGACTCTCCAACGACTCCCATCCAGCCCGACCGCCGGTCACTTCGATGAATCGTTCGATGATCGCCGACACCGTCGGTTCGGCCGATAGCGTCGGTTCAGCCGCCGGCGTCGGGTCCACGGGCGGAGCCGCGGTGGGATGCTCATCTTGAGCCGTGCTTGAAAAGGCCAACAACCCAACACCCAGTACCACCACAATCTTTGAAACCGCTCGCATGGCCACTATCTCCCAAATCCCCTTGTGGGGAGAAGAAGAGCCACCCACCGGACTCGAACCGGTGACCTGAGCTTTACGAAAGCTCCGCTCTGCCAACTGAGCTAGGGTGGCCGTGTTCGGAAGGATACCGCGTCAGGACCCGGACGCCGTCGCCGTATTTGAAACACCATCGCCGCGGTTCATGGCACCATACAGCCGAGCCGCCGCATCGGCGGTGTCCCCGCGGGCATCGGAGATGAACTTGCGAAGGTCGGCGGCCTGACGAGACGAAACACGATCGCCGAATCGGCGAACCGAGGCAGCAGCGAGATCAAGCAGGGACACCTGCTGCCACTCATCGGTGCTTGCCAAAGCCGCATCCACCAAGGTCTGCTGGGCGGAACTCTTGTTGATCAGAGCCAGCACTTCGGCCACGAGCAGTTGGGGGGGACCGGTGGTCGATTCGACCGTCCGCTCCAATTGCCCGCTCGCCTCCGCAACATCGAGACCAGTCGGTCGGGTCATCGCCAGATCGCGAAGGGCCGCAACGGCCTCGGATGTGTAGTACCGACGGTCGGATGCATCCATGGGTGTGCCGACTCCAAGGGAGTCAACGATCGCCCCAAGAGCCTCGTCGGAGGCGATGTTGCTCAAGACGCCGACACCAGCGAGTCCCGTGGTCATTGTTCTCGCTTCGGTCAGTTCGTCCTCGGGAACAACCAGCACGACGGGCGATCCCGACGCTGCCAGCGTGTCCACGATGCCAAGTCCGCTCTGGGTGTCGCCCATCACGTAGGCAAGATCCGTCGTGGAAGCATGACCATCGGCGAGCATTGCATCCCAGTTGTCGCTCTCGGCGGTCACCTCGTAGCCCAACCCTTCCAGTTTCACAACAGCCGACTTTCGCTGCTGGGGAGAACCGCCCACCACGATCGCCTGGCGACCGGCGCCACCGTCCACCGCTGCAGCAAGCAGCGGCACAACTCGGATGCTTCCGGGAAAGGCTTTGTTCGGCATGGCCCGCGCCACCACCAGGGCCGCATCGTAGCGGACGTGTTGGTCGGGATACATCAAGGCTTCGGTGATGGCCTCACGATCACCGCCGCCCACGAGACTCGACGCGCCACCTGTCAATGACAGCGCTCGCAACGCATCTCGGGCCATCTCGGAATCGTCCTGATCGATCGCCATCAACAGCACATCGCGGGCCACTGCGGGGCCATTGACCGTGGCATGAAAGTTCGGACTCCGCTCCAGATCCGGCACCGGCAGCGCGACATCGCGATCACCCAAACGGTTCTCAAGGCGGAGATTGCCCGCGACAAATGTGGCCATTGCCGTGGAATCATCCGAGTCCAGCAAGCGGGCCTCGTTGGCATGACGAATCGCCATGACAGGCCAGTACAGGTCGGTCGGCACGAATTGGCTCACCAGACCATGATGAGCCTCCCATCGCCAAATATTCTGCATGTCCACAACTTGGCCATCACCGCCTTCGGCAAAGGTCGGTCGAGCGCGGAGGTGTTCCATTTCCCGCAGGTAATCCTCGGCCATCTGCACGTGCAGGCCGGCAAGGGCGACCGCATCAGGATCGTCCCAGCCAAGCCTCTGAATTGCCCGCCGAGCGGCAGAACCGACCACTTCGGTCGCATTCTCGTCACGCACCAGTCGCACCAGAGCAGCGGCAGCATGGGGATACCCGATGTCCGCAAGCGCATTGATGATGATGACCTGTTGCCGCTCGGGAACATTGGGCAGCGCCGTCGTCAATGGAAGCACCGCTTCGCGGCCGAGCATGGGCAGGGTATTGGTCACGCCGAGCGTCACCTCGCCCGCCGTGCTTGGATCATTCAGCGCCCGCAGCATGGGAGGCACCGCATACTCGCCAGCTTCGACCAATCTGTCGTGGGCAAGTGTTCGGGCCCGCCGCGCACCGCCGAGCATTCCGATCGCTTCCTGAATGCGGGTGGGATCCTGAGCACGCTCGAGGCGTCCCTTCTCGACACGAGACTCGAGTTGCGCAGCGATTCTTTCGAGATCGGGGACTTCCCGCGACCAACGCAACGCAATCGGAAACCGCTCGATCATGCGTGGATCCTCGTCCACCAATCCCGCAAGTTCCTCATCGCTCAGTCCACTGCTCAGCAACGCTTCACCATTGGCCTTCGCCATCGGCACCTGAGCGGTCAGGGCGTAATGGATGAAGTCTTCGAGCATCACCGAGGGTGCCGTTTCAGCAGCGGCCCTCGAAGGCAACAGGGCCATCGCAAGCAAGGCAAGAATGGCAGCGAGTCGAATACGCGTGAACATGAATGCTGGCTCCAAGATCATCCAGGCGTCGGATTTCGCCGCCATACCCCCCCCCAAATACACTGGTGAAGATGACGAGGATAGTCGGGCCGTGAGAGACCGGCAAGCGGATTGGCGACATCCATACGCAGCTGCCCCCTACCTGATACCCTCGCCCCCGCTGCTGGCGTCATGGGAAGTGTGGTGAGAGACCACCGCGGACGCGCCGCCGTAACGGGATTGGGATTCGTCCCCGACGCCCATCAGGTCACTGCCTCAACGAGGTGGGAAGACCGGACGTTGCCCCGGAGCCGGAAAACCTGCCCGGCAGCACTCGATGCCCCCCTCGCGATCAGGGCCGGCAGGATTCGCTCGCCATCGCTCCCGGTGAAGAACCCTCCGAACTCGCCCGCTCGCAAGGCACACGTTGGAGCCGTCCCACGCGACCTGGGACGACGGAATCCCCTGATGGTGAATCTCGTTGGAATCGTACTTGCAGCAGCGGTGGGTAATCCGTGGGCCGATGCCGTGGTGTCCTTTGAACCAGGACTCGGGGGCTCACCCGGCTACGACATGCCTTCGGTCGCACTGGGACCGCCCGAGCGGTTCACGGGAGAGGGGACCTCCACGCCGAGCGTCGTGTCGCCCTTCTCGCCAGCGTGGATGCCCGACGAGATCGTATCGATCGGCCTCGGTGGATGGTTGCTCGTGTCCTTCGACGAGCCGGTCATGGATGATCCTGACAATGCCTTTGGCATCGACCTGATCGTATTCGGCAATGCCGGCTTCACCGACATGGCCTTTCCAAGTGGTGTCTGCGGCGGGTTGTTCGGCGGCGATGGCGGCGAGGTGCTGTTGAGCGAAGACGGTCTCACGTGGACAGCGGTTCCCGATCTCGACGCGGATGGACCGTGGCCGACCGTCGGCTGGATTGATGCTGGTCCCTATGACGAAACGGCCGGGACGGTCGGAGCCGACCCGACGGTTCCGGT
>JASMMN010000066.1 GCA_030748155.1 Phycisphaerales bacterium | reverse complement strand
CACCCCACTGCGTCCGCTCCGTTGTCGCCTCCAACTCCAGCGGGGTCGTGGCCCCTTCGTCCAGCGGCATACCATCGACCTCGGGCACCTGCCGACTGCGAAGATCACCTACTCCGATCAGCCCCGCGTCGAGCATGCCCGCCACCGAGGCTGCCACATCCATGCAGCGTCGCCGACGGTCAGCCCGATCGATGGCCTGTTCAGAACCGCCCACCGCCTGGAGAGCAAACGCGGAGACACCGACCACGATGGCCAGCGATACCAGTACTTCCAGCAGCATCGCGCCTCGCCGCATGGTCATGGCATCACCTCGATCACGGCACCGCTCAATGGGTCAAGCAGCAATTGCGTCGATCGTCCGTGCCCGTCTTCCATACCAATGGGACCGTTGCTGATGAATGTCCCATCCGGCAGGGCCACCGCGAGCACGATGGGTTCCTCAAGATCCTCGCCATCGGGGCCCTTGGTTGTCATCAACTGAACCGTCAGGATCGGGTCCGCAGCCTCGTCTTCTTCGTGGGGCCACGGCCGAGCGGTCAGTCGGCCGGGTTCCAACGCGATCTCAAGCGATGCGCCTGTTCGCTGGGCGATCACACGGCACTCGACGAGCGCTGCGCGAAATCGCTGAACATCCGAGTCGAACGCCGCCCGGTCCAGTACGAACGTCGCGGCCGGCAAGACCAATGCTCCGATCGCGCCGAGCAGGATCAGCACGATCATCAACTCCAGCAGCGTCATGCCCACCCGGAGGCACTGGGGCGGCCGGATCATCCGCCGAGCGACTCGCTCTCACCCGTAAACGACTCGTCTTGCTCAAACTCACCATCGGCGGTCTTTCGGCGGTCGTGATTGGTGATGTCGTCATCGGTCCCCTCTTCGCCGTCGGGTCCGACCGATACGAGATCGTAGGTGGATTCACCAACGATCTCACCTGGATAGGTATACAGCAACTCGGCCCCCCATCGATCACTCGTTACAGGCTGCTCAAGATAAGGGCCGTTCCACCGGGCCGCTTCCTCCTCGTCTTCGAACGCTTCCTTGTTCCACAGCACTTCGATTCCCTCGTCATCAGAAGGGTATCGCTTGAGATCGAGTCGGAACCGTTTCATGGCCTCGCTGATCTGATCGAACTGAGCTCGCTGCACATCGACCTCGGCCTTGTCAGCAGCGCCGAGGAAATTCACTGCCACGATCGATCCGAGCGCCAGCAGAATGGCGATGACGATCAATAACTCGATCAAGGTGAATGCGGTGCGGGTCTGTTGTCTCATGGGATATGCCTCCGAAGACCATCCTACCTGCTTCGTTCAACCGATAGCGGAACTCATTCGCATCATCGGCAAGACAAGGGCTGCAAAGATGAATACCACCATTCCGGCGACTCCAAGCAGCAGAATAGGCTCCATCAGCCGCAGCAACAGGTCCATACGTCGATCCACGCGACGCTCGGCCGCGTCGGCGATCTTCAACATCACCCGAGGAAGCGCGTTGGCGGCCTCGGCGATCGCAATCATCTCGACCACCTCTTCAGACATCACACCGGTTGATCCAAGCCGATCTGACATGGATTCGCCACTGCGAATGGCCTCTTCGGCACCACTGATGGCATCTTCTAGTTGGGGCTGTCCGGCTGCGGCCCTCGCAATGCCGAGCGCCGGCAGAACACCCACGCCACTTCCGAGCAGCGTTCCGAACAAGCGGCCGAAGCGAGCCATTGACAGATCGCGGACAAGCGTATTGACGACAGGTATTCGCAACGCCGCAGCGCCCAAGACAAGCCGCGTGCCGGGCCGCCCCCGAAGCGTCATCGCGACACCGATCAGCACCATCACCACAACCAAGACCAGCAGCCACCACGACACGATGAAATCCGAGAGTCCCAAAAGCAGCCGCGTCGCCACCGGCACTTCGATCCGGGCGAAGAATGGCTTGAACTTCGGCACGAAGGCTACGAGCGCATATACCACGGCACCCACACCTGTCACCACGAGGATGGCCGGATAGATGAGGTTGCCGATCACTCGCGAGCGGAGCGTGGCTTGCCGCTCAAGCAGGTCTGCAAGATCAACCAGCACTTCTGCAAGAAAGCCCCCCTGCTCACCTGCACGAATCATGGCGACATGCACCGAGCTGAACGCATTGGGATGAGAAGCCATCGCAGCCGCCATCGCTGTTCCGTCCGCCACCTGATCGGCGATGTCTGTGAGCACGGTAGAAAGGTTCTGGTGAGCGCGTCCCTTCGCGAGCAACTGAAGGCTCCGCAACAGCGGCACACCGGATGCCACGAGATCCGACAGCCCACGAAACATCGACGAAAGCGCCGTTGTTCCGACACGCTGCTGGAAGAGCGGCGGCCGCGCCTGGTCTACTCGGACCGGTGAGAGACCGCGACCACGCAGGTCAGCCAGAACAACTTCCCTTCCCGCAGCCTGCACACGGCCGGTGATCAACTCACCATCGCCGCTTCGTGCCTCGTAAGACCAGATCGGCATCTAGGCCTCTGCGTCGGCGTCGGTCTGTAGTCGGGCAAGCACGCCGAGGTCCTCAAGCGTTGTCATATCACCCACCGCTTCGCGGCCAGCCGCCACATCCCGTAGCAGTCGACGCATGATCTTGCCCGAACGTGTCTTGGGCAGCGAATCGGTGAAGCGGATCATGTCGGGCTTGGCAATGGCCCCGATTTCCTCGGCGACGTGCGAGCGGAGCGTCTCCCGCAGAGCATCGTCGGCCTTCCAGTCGGGGCCAAGCGTGCAGAACGCGGCAATGCCCGTTCCCTTGATGTCGTGTGGCATCCCGACCACGGCGGCTTCAACCACCGAGTCGTGGCTCACCAACGCCGACTCGACTTCCATCGTGCCGAGCCGGTGCCCCGACACGTTGATGACGTCATCCATGCGGCCCATGATCCAGAAGTAGCCGCGATCGTCGCGGCGAGCACTGTCTCCAGCGAAGTACATGCCTTCAACGCGCGAGAAGTAGGTATCGATGAATCGCTGGCGATCGCCGTGAATACCCCGCAGCATTCCGGGCCATGGCCTGCGAACAACGAGCAAACCGCCGGTGTTGGGCGGCTGTTCGGCACCGTCTTCGCTGACAACGGCCGCATCGATTCCGAGGAACGGGAGCGTACACGAGCCTGGCACGGTCGCCATCGCGGCCGGGAGGGGCGTGATCATGTGCCCGCCCGTTTCGGTCTGCCACCAGGTATCGACGATCGGGCACCGCTCGTGGCCGATCATCCGGTGATACCACATCCAAGCTTCGGGATTGATGGGCTCGCCCACGGTCCCAAGCACGACGAGTCTGGACA
>JASMMN010000065.1 GCA_030748155.1 Phycisphaerales bacterium | reverse complement strand
TCGCGATGTGAGTGAGGCCGACGCACTTGGCTACGTTTCCGGCTGGTCGGTCGCCAATGATGTCACCGCCCGCTGGTGGCAGAAAGAAGGCAGCGGCGGTCAGTGGATTCGCGGCAAGAGCTTCGACACGTTCTGCCCGCTCGACCTGCCTGTACCCGCCTCTTCTATTGTGGACCCACAGAATCTTCAGTTGGAGACCACGCTCTGCGGAGAGGTCATGCAACACACAACCACCGCAAACATGATCTTCCCGGTCGCCACCCTGATTGCCGAGATCTCCCGCGGCACGACGCTGCTCGAAGGAACGGTGATTCTGACAGGTACCCCAAGTGGTGTCGGTGCTGCCCGCACTCCGCCCCGCTTTCTCCGAAGCGGAGATCTCATCGAAGTCACAATCGGGGGCGTCGGAACTCTTCGCAATCGTGTCCGATAGTCCTCGCGACGCTTCGCGGGATGAACACCGCTACTTGCGATCGACGTCTGCACCCTTCCTGTCGTCCTCCGCCTGCACCTCCCGCACTGCTCGAGCAGCAATTGCCGCGCGAAAGGCTTCGATGCCGGGTGGCTCCGGCAGGAATTCATCGATGCTCACCCGACCAGCAAGAGGACCCATCTCCAATTCCCGCTGAACGAGCGGGCGAATACGATCGGACGTTCGCAGCCGAAGCTCCGGCTCGAACTGGTCAACCTGCGCCCAGATCAATGCCCGCTCTTCGTAGGACACTGTCGGATCGATCATCAACTGCAAGAAGGCGATTTCGGCAGAGGTGCCGAGGACGGCCAATAGGTCCCGCATGCGCGCGGTTCCCAACTTTGTTTCGTAATCGATGCCCTCGTGCGTGCGGAAGTAGTTTGTCACTTCGTTCGCAAACTTGACCGCTTCCTTGTACACCTCTGGTCGCCGCTGCCCAACACCGACCCGAAGGCCATACCGAAGCGACGCAACCACATCCGCTGGCGCCATGTGCGGTTGCCGGTCGTACTCGCCCTTGGTCTCCCGCATCACGAATACATCGAGATCCTCGTTGTACTTGTGATTCGGGGGACTGGCCCCCCGCCCGAAGAGGCCGTCGAGTCGATCGAGCATCGCCCGCGCCCGATCGAGTTCGCCTGCACGATACGCCTCTCGAATGGCGCTCGACATGAAGTTCTCAATGAACGGCATGAACGTCTCACCGCCAGCGCCGCGGGCGTGAATGTACTTGATGTACAACTCCTCGAACATCTGATCGATCGTGTCGATGAACCGAGGCTCGGGAATGCGTCCTGGCATGGCCGGGGAGTACGGATCAAACGTAATCCGCCCTGATCGAGCGAGTGCCTGCAGAGAATGAAGTTGCTGCCGATCGATATTGATCGCATTGTGCTCGTTCTCCTTGGTCACACGATGGTTGCCGAGTTCCGAACCGAGCCTGGCGAAATACAAGGCGTGGGCCTGGGGATGTCGCCAATCCAGCGGACCGAGATCCCGGGTGTACTCGTACATCTTCTGCGGCTTCATGTTGTACTCGTCCAGCAAGACGCGGAGCCGTATATGCGCCAATAAGGTTGCCCACGCCTCATCGAGCGACTCATCGGCCATCAACTCGTCCAAGACGACGAACAGTCCATCGTCCTCATCCTCAAGTCTTGCAGCAGCATCGAGCTTCTCCGCAATCCATGACTGCTCTCGAATTGCCTGCCACCACGCAATCTTGCGAAGGAACTCTGAATCGAGCGCAACCTCTTCGCTGCCCGTGAATGGCTGCAGCCGCTCCTTCAACCTGTCAATCAGTTCCCGCACCTTTGGTGTTCGCTTGATTGCAGACTCCAAGGTCTCGGCGGCGTCTGCAACCTGCTTGATCCATGCGATGCGGGCATTGAGATCGGTCGGCGGCTCACCGAGAAGTTCATGCCACTCCTTCGCGAACTTCCGCTTGTAATAGGGATGTGCGTCGTCGCTTACTCCATCAACTTTGTGTCCGAGCCAGAATGCCAGATCCTTATACAACAGCGTTTCATTCGGGTTGTACCGAAGCGCCTCGTCCCGAATGAGCCGGATCCCTTTGTTGACCCAGTCCCACCGCTCCTCGGGCGTGTTGGTCAATACAGAAATGTTGTAGGCCATGTTATGACCGTGGAAGATCCAAACTTGCGGAAAGCGAGGCTGCAACTTCGTGATGAGCCGAGCATCCTCAAGCATGTCGTAGTACAAGCCCTCATCTTGCATGAGGTTGGCCTTGATCCAGAGGTAGTCGACCACAAGGCCTCGGAGTGCACCAATTGCCGTTCCCAGCGCCACGATCGGCGGCGCGTTTTCGACCGTCACATCCGTATAGCGAAGACTATGTCGTTCGGCCCGATCAGCGATTCCGGGCAGCATGGCCCCACCGATACCGAGGCCGATCAAGGCCAGCGCCACAGCGCCGAACTGAATCATCCTGTCTCGCATCATCACGTGGATACCGCCATGACTATTGATCACCGCTGTACAAGGCAAGTTGCCGCTTTGTCAGGATGAACCAGCCCAACAACAGGGCTCCTCCTCCCCACGAACACACCAATACGATGCCAGAGCCGATCCGGGCCCAGTCAATCAGGCGGCCCTGCACAAGCCGATCGACGGGCTGGACCTCGCCAAATGCTCGTAGTGCATACACGACGAGGGAGGCGATTGTTCGCACTGTTCCCTCGATAAATGACTGAATAAGGACTCCCATCCCCTCGCCGCGAGGTGGACCACCACCATAGGAATTCAGGGTGGTCGCCAGCCAAGGCGCAATGCTTGCGGCTGCATACAGCGAGAACACGACAAGGCATGCCACCGGGAAACTGAGAAAGGTGGCGACGGCACAGGCGATGGCTGCCAGAATCATCAACTTCAAGAGCAGCATGAACATGCCTCTTGCGAAGTTGGCTTCAAATGTGCCGCCCGGATACACCAGTTCCACTTCATCGGCTTCCCAGAAGACGGCGAAAGGCTCCAGTGCTCCTCCCCCCATCGCAACTTCCTCAAGATCGGCAGGTCCCCGCCATTCATTCCCACGTGGCGGCTGCATATGGGTGAGATTGACAATCGACACGTCCAGCGTGCCATCCTCGGAAATGGCAGTGGACGGCAGATCAATATGCTGGGGTACCGTTGGAATGAACGGACCAAGAACGCCCCTGCTCCTGTCTTCACCAACAGCGAATCCAATCACCCGCCGATCATGCTCGTCCGAGTACCCGCCAAGAAGTCTGAACTTCAAGCGGATCGGCAAACCCAGCCGTTTTGCCTCGGACAATCCTTGAAAATGCAGAACGTCCCATGGCTTCTCAGATCGATTCAGCACCGTTTCCACTCTGCGACGTTGCTGATCGAATTCCTCTAGCACCCGCTTTCGAATCAAGCGATACAGCCCCAGCGGCACGTCACCCTCTGCGTATTCCTGGTACTCAGGTTCCTCCAGCAGAATCTGGTCGATTCTTCCCCGGACATCCAACTCCTCAAGATCCTCGTACACCGGCAGCATGCTCCGACGCGCGACAAGAACATCTTCCATCAGGGCAGCCTGTTCGGCGAACTCGACTCGCGTTCGAGGGACATAGGAACTCTGCAGATACTGCACCCAACCGAAAGACCAACTGCCAGCAATTGCCAACATCACTCCGCCAAGCAATACGATCCCGAGCCACTTCCCAAACAAGTAGTTCGCGCGACCGAGCGGCTTGGTCACCAAATGCCAAATGTGCCGATCTCGGATATCGAAGCAGATCGAACTGCACCCGACCAGCAGAACCAGGAGGGCGGCTACTGCAAAGGAGAGGCCAAGGCTGCGAGCAAGATAGGCCTGAACAATCTGACCAATTGGCGCCGAATCATCCAACGTCAGTGGCAGCAGAGGCAAGATGATCAACAAGGCGACAACGAAGCCCATTGCCAACCGTGTTCGTGACACTTCCCGCAACACGGTATGCGCAACCGCCATCCAACCCTGTCGCCCACACATCGCGATCTGCAGCACCCGCATCGCCATCTGAAAGGTCGACAACAAGAACGCGATGGCAACTGGAACGCCCGACCATTGACCCCATCCCACGTACCAGAACAGCC
>JASMMN010000064.1 GCA_030748155.1 Phycisphaerales bacterium | reverse complement strand
GGCCATGTCCTTCTTCTCAAGAAGCCGAAAGCCGCCATCGGATGCCTCGTCGGCCAGCAGCAGCATCATGGGTCGCTCCGGGGTGAGGATGATGATGTCTTCGTTGCCGTCCTGGTCGACATCCACAGACTGGACATGATTGGGCTTTCGGCTGAGTGAGCCGAGGTCAATCGATCGGGACTCGTCTGTGTCGAGGTTGATGAGATCGAGCTGGTAATCGCGTTTCTTGTTGACCACGATCGCGGCATGAGCGCCGCCATTGATCGTGACGACATTCATCGCGACTGGGTCAAAGCCTGCGCTCACTTGAATAGGTGTTGGGAAAGGCAGTTCGCCCGGGCCAAGAAGGGTACGTCCGACCACGCCCTCCTTCGATGAGAGTACGAGCAGTTCGGGTGGCCGCGTATCGGTCCCAGCGACCGCCGCCACGCGATCGATATCGGAAAGGCTCGGAGAAGACTGCACGGCGGTCAAATCGCCGGTATCTGACTGGCGGTAGACCGCCAATGCATTGGATTTGGTATCGGCGGCGAGCACATCGCTTCGTCCGTCGCCGTCCACATCGACTACGGTCCAGGCGCGGTGGCGTTTGCCGGGATCCGGGAAGCCGTGCACTGTGAAGGCGGCTTCGCGGTCGCCTCCCGACTCGACATCTTCTTGATTCAGTTCATACAACACAACCCGTCGGGCGTTGCGCTCGATGACGGCGATTCGCGTGCTGTCTGCGCCGCCGAGGGCCTCGAACTCGATGATCGGCGGCATTTCGAAGATGGTCTGCGCGCCGGGCTCCACGCCGTCATCACCCTGGCGGCCGAACCAGATTCGCACCGGCGCCGCATCATCGGGGCTTATTCCGGCCAGGTCCATCAGGCCGTCTCCGTCGTAATCCGCTGGCACAATGGCGAGCATGGAGGCGCCTGCGGGGTACGTCGTGATCGGGCCAAGTGAGAACCCATCGATCGGCCAGATGGCAGGCTCGCCGCCGACGATCGAGACAAGATCTGGCTTTCCATCGCCGGACATATCCACAATCGAGAAGGCCGCCGTTGAAGCGCCGAGTTTGCGGATGTCTCGTCTGGTCTCCGATGTGAACTTGCCAGGGGCTGTCTGACGCAGGAAAGTGACTCGCCCGGGCGGGCCGCCGCTGAGGAGGTCACGCAGCCCATCACCGTCGAAGTCGTAGGCGGCCAGGGCGGCGACGGCATCGGCCACCGGAACGAGCACCCGCTCGAAACGCCAGTGGTCCGGAAACTCGTTGATGTCGCGGGGAATCTCAACCGGATCGTCAGGGCTGGCCCCTGGCCGCTGCTGGAAGATCTCGATGCGGCTTCGGTGGTTATTCGCCACGACGATGTCATCGAGGTGATCCCCGTTCAGGTCGACGACCAGCATCGGGCCGGGATCATCTCCGACAGGAACCACATCCAAACCCTCGAAGCCGAAGTAGTCGGCCAAGGGTGACTGATCGGTGTTCTGGCTGAGTGTGGAAAGCAGGATGGTGGTGAGGACCAGTGGGCTCATCGGTTGTTCTCCAGAGGGGCAGCGGCATGGTAGCCCCGGGGTAGGACACGCGGCAGGGCGGGGGCGTACACTTGGGCTTTGGTGATGCAAGAGGAGGCCCCGAAATGAGTGCTCAGATGTGGTTCATGGTGTGCGTATGTGTCGGCATCAGCCAGGCAGACGTGGTGCAGCTCGAAGCGGGCGGTGCGTTACACGGCACGGTGATCAAGCAGGATGAGCGGAGCCTGTGGATCGATGTGGGGCCCTCTATCGTCCGCATTGATAACAACGACGTCGTGGATGTGCGAGTGTCGGACCCGAGCGAAGTTCCAGACGAACCGGCCGATGCGATGTTTCACACGGTCAAGAATCCCCCGGATCTCAGCATTCGTCAGCAGGCCGCTCGCGTGAAGCCGTCGGTGGTGCTTGTGAAGACACCGTCGGGAACTGGTTCGGGCGTGATTGTCAACGGGCAGGGTCATGTCGTCACCAATGCGCATGTCATTCAAGGCGAAAAGGACCTGCGGCTGGTCATCTGGGCCCCGCGAGAGGATGGCACACTCGATCGCACGACCATCGAGGACATTGAGATCGAGGCTGTGAACAACCACTTGGATCTGGCGCTGTTGAAACTTCCCACGAAGGACGGACACACGTACCCGTGGGTGCCGCTGGAACAGTGGGAGTCGATCGAAGTCGGGCAGCCGGTATTCGCCATCGGAAATCCCATGGGTCTTGAGCAGACGACCAGCCAGGGCGTTGTCTCGACGACGCAGCGGAGCTTCGATGGCCTGAGTTATATCCAGACCGACGCCGCAATCAATCCCGGCAATTCTGGTGGGCCTCTGTTCAACGTGAGCGGTGAGGTGGTCGGCATTACCAACATGGGTATTCTCGGCGGCGAAGCGCTTGGGTTTGCGATTCCGACTCGATATGTGAAGGACTTTCTCCGCAACCGCGAAGCCTTTGCCTACGACCCATCGAACCCGAATACAGGGCATCGGTACCACATTCCACCCCCACGGCAGCAGGGCGGCACACCGCCCCAATTGGAGAAGACGCCATGAGTAGGGTTCTTGCAAGCGTGTTGATCGCGGCGATGGCCGCCCCGGTCGCGGCCGCGCCGCTGGTGATCGAAGATGTTGCGCCGGGCAATGCCGTTGGTGTTGTGGCGGTGAAGGGATTGGATGGTGTGCTTTCGCGATTGACCGGGTCGGGCGTTCTCGACGCCGCCGATCGGGCGGCGCTCACTGAGGAAATCCGGGGGGTGTTCGATCGCGAGGATTCGGGCATTGGTGATATTTGGAAGACGCTGCTTGAAGACCAGGATCCACTGGAGATCGTGGCGTCCATGTCAGGTGGACTTCTCGTGTGGGTGGAACCCGCCGAGGATGGGGCTCGACAGTTGACGATCGCTGCGTGGGTCGACCTGGGCAGTGAATCTGAAGCGATTTCGGATTCGTGGGACGCGAGTTGGGAAACCATTCGGGCCGAGCCGCACGTCAAGACCGAGGACGTGCTTGGTCGCGATGTTGACCATGTTGGTTCGCGTCGCGGCGACCGGGCGGAGCCGAATCCGATGCCGAACGATTCGTGGGTCGTGCGGGAAGATCGGTTGATCCTGTTCTCCAACACCCGGGCCGGACTGAGCAGACTGCTCGATGGGGTGGATGGTGAGGTGTTCGACGATGCCCTTGGCGACACGGAGCAGTGGGCCGCGGTCAAGGGCATGCTGGACGGGCCGGACTCATTCTGCGCGGCCCTGTTCGTGGATCCGTCATGGGAGGCGGGGACGTTGTTCGATCAGATGGGCATGGTGCAGATGCTGCAGGCCTCATTTGAGGCGGCGGTCGGCCCGGTCAAGGCGGTCGCTGTGTCGGCTGGGCCGGGAACGGGCGATACGTTGTTGTCGTGGTCGGGCAGTGTTTGGATGCCCGAGGGACAAGGGGGACTCTTGCGGCTGTTCGCTCGCGATACCCCCCGGTCTGCGATGCCGGGGTGGATCGGCCCCGACACGGTGTCCGTGACCCGGCTCAATGTGGATTTCAAGCGGATTCCCGATTGGATCCGCGGTGTCATCGCGACCAATCCGATGCTCATGGGTGCTGGGCAGATGATCGACCAGTTCGAGCCGACCTTGCGAGCCATTCTCGATCCGCTCGGCAGGCGACTCTTGCAGGTCCAAACCGTGACCCGACCGCTCACAGCGGAGAGCGTCAATACCCTGACCGCCATCGCATGCACCAACCCCACCGGGCTCAGCGATGCCTTGGCCGCGACAGCCCCGCAGGCCCAGATGGAACCGCGCGACTTCCAAGGGCATCAGGTGTGGTCTACCGAGATGAGCGGAATGGGAGGGCTGCCGCTTCCTGGGTTGGACGGAACGGTGAGTCTGGCGGTCGCGGGCGGCATGCTGCTCGTTGGTGATGAGACCGCTGTAGAGCATTCTCTGCGTGGCCTTGGGGGCAAGGGCGGCGAGGCTCCGGGGTGGCTTCATCGAGTGACGGCCTGGCTGCCCGATCACGCCCTCGCCGGCTGGGGCGGTTCGGATCTCGCTGAATCGCTCACCGCGGTGGCCGAAGTAGAGCGGATGCAGATTTCGCGGTGGGAGGACGAACTGAAGGCGGACGACCCCGAGTTGTGGGAGGAGATCAAGGATGAACTCGTCAACGAGGATCAGACCGAGCA
>JASMMN010000063.1 GCA_030748155.1 Phycisphaerales bacterium | reverse complement strand
CGGTAAGCGGCTTGCCGAGCGGGCTGTCGCCGCGGGCGTCGGAACGGTCGTCTTCGATCGAAATGGTTTCAAGTATCACGGTCGGGTCAAGGGCCTGGCCGACGGTGCCCGCGAGGGCGGATTGAAGTTCTGAGCCGGATTTCCGGCAGACAGGTGTGTACCAATGGCTGAGTTTCTCGATGGATCAGGCGGAATTGAATCGACCACGGTCGGCGTGTTCCGCACGGCTGCGACCGTCAAGGGCGGGCGTCGCTTCAGTTTCTCGTCCCTCGTGGTCGTGGGCGATCGCAATGGTCGCGTCGGCGCCGGATATGGCAAGGCGAATCAGGTGCCCCCGGCCATCGAGAAGGCGCAGAAGATTGCCAAGCGGAACATGCGGTCCTATCCCATGCAGGGTCGGACGATCCCGCATGAGGTTGAAGGTCGATTCGGTGCCTGCCGCGTGCGGCTCGTGCCGGCGTCGCCCGGGACCGGCGTCATCGCTGGCGCATCGGTTCGGGCGGTGTTGGAGATGCTCGGCCTTCACGATTGCCTGACCAAGTCCTATGGATCAAACAACTCCAAAAATGTCGTCAAGGCCACCCTCGACGGATTGTCCCGCCTTCGCGGCAAGGACGACGTGGAGCGACTTCGCGGCATTCAGGTTGGCACGACCGATGTCGAGGAGATGATCGTTCGTGGTACGAGTTTCATGCCGTCGGTTGAAGTCGAGATTGAGGCCGAGCAGAAGTCGGATGCCGTAGATGTCAAGCCAGCCAAGGAGTCCGCAGCCGCGGTTGTAGAAGAATCTGCTGCCGCTACCGAGACACCGGAAGAGTCCCCCGTGGAGTCTGCGGCACCTGCTGTTGACGACACTCCCAAGGATTCCCCCGCTGAGTGATGCCCCTGCATCTCCAGGAGATTATTCGTCATGATGATTCATGAAATCACATCCAAGGTCGGCCGGTACAAGGGTCGGAAGCGCGTGGGCCGAGGTCCCGGCAGCGGGCATGGCAAGACCAGTGGCCGCGGCCACAAGGGTGCCGGTTCCCGCAGCGGCTATAAGCGTCGCGCCTACTTCGAGGGTGGCCAAATGACTTGGGCCCGGCGGATGCCCAAGCGGGGATTCACCAACGCGCAGTTCCGGACCGAGTACCACCTCGTCAATCTCAAGACGCTCGAGGGTCGCTTTCGTGATGGAGACGTGGTCACGGTCGAGTCGCTGGCCAAGGCCGGCATCATTCGCGATACGAAGAAGCCGCTCAAGATTCTCGGCGAAGGCGACTTGACGAAGAAACTCGATGTCACGGCCAACAAGTTGTCCAAGTCCGCAGAGGCCAAGATTACGGCCGCTGGCGGTTCGGTGACTGTGGTTGAACTGAAGAAATGGACGCGTGAGCCGGGGAAGCCGAGCAAGAAGGCTCCTGCCGAAACAGCCCCGGAGGCTGCTGTTGCCGAGGCGACGCCTGAGACTACCCCAGAGCCCCCAGCGGAATCGAACGACACGTGATTGACAGGGGCGAACAACTCCCCAAAGGAACCTGATTCGGCATGTACAGCGCCGTCATCAACATTTTCCGGATTCCCGAGCTTCGCAATCGTGTGCTGTTCACGTTTGCGATGATCGCGATCTATCGCATCGGGTTCTGGATTCCACTCGTCGGGGTTGATCAAACCCAACTCGAGGAACTTGCGGCGCAATCCGCCTCCGAGGCCACGGGTTTCGGCAAACTGCTTGAGTACGTTTCAGTGTTCTCGGGCGGCTCATTCAAGCAATCCACGATCTTCGGCCTGGGCATCATGCCTTATATCACGGCTGCGATCATCTTCCAGTTGCTGCAGTCGGCCGTGCCGAAGTTGCAGGAACTCAAGAAGGAAGGTGCTTCAGGTCAGCAGAAGATCACAGAATGGACCCGCTACGCGACCATCGCCATGTGTCTCATTCAGGGCTTCATGTGGATGAAGTTCCTCCAGGGGCAGGGGCTGGTGCAGCCGCAGTTCCGCACACAGGCCGGCATCCTGATCTTCTATTTCTCGGGGCTCACCGCGCTGACGGCTGGCAGTATCTTCTTGATGTGGCTCGGTGAGCAGATCGACAAGTATGGCATCGGCAATGGCGTATCGCTCATCTTGACGGCGGGCATCGTTTCCCAGATGCCCATGGCGATCGGGTGGCTCGTCAACAACGTCGACTTCTCGCTGCAGAGCGGCGATGGAAGCGTCGGTGTACTGGGAATTCTCTTCCTTATCGTCGCCTTCGTGATCGTCGTAGCCGGATCCGTCTTGATCACGGTGGCGCAGCGGCGGATTCCCATTCAGCAGGCCAGACATACGCGTGGGCGGCGAACCTACGGCGGACAGAAGCACTATCTGCCGCTTCGGGTCAACCACGCGGGTGTCATGCCGATCATCTTTGCGTCCTCGCTGCTCATCTTCCCTTCGTCATTTCTCGGCTATCTCGCGACCTCGGTGTCGGCCGAGTCTCCGGCGTGGTGGCAGAGCGTGGTCTTCTTCATGAACCGGAACTTCCAGTTCGGCGAATACCCGTACATCGTCCTTGAGATCATCCTCATCTATTTCTTCAGTTACTTCTGGACGACGGTCGTTTTCAGCCCCGACGACATGTCTCAGCAACTGAGAGAGAACGGCAGTTTCATTCCCGGGCTTCGCCCCGGACCACGCACGGCTGAGTATCTCGAGACTGTGGTTGAACGCATCACTTATGTGGGCGCGGGCTTTCTCGCTATCATCGCGGTGATTCCGTCCATGGTGGCGAGGTACATGGACATTCCGTTCTTTGTCTCGAGCTTCCTCGGAGGAACCGGACTACTTATTGTTGTGAGCGTTGGCCTTGACCTCATTCAGCGGATCGAGGCCAATCTGCTCATGCGGAATTACAGTGGATTCATTACGGGTGGCGATTCTGCCCGGCGGGGTGGCGGTTCGTCACCTCGTTCATAAGGAGGTCCTGACAGGGCACGGCCCATGGCCAAAGAGGAAAAGATTGTCCTTGACGCAGTCGTGACCGAGGCGCTCCCGGATACCAGATTCATGGTTGAACTGGAGAACGGGCAGAAGATCCTCGCGTACATCAGCGGAAGAATGCGGAAGTTCTACATCCGCATTCTGCCCGGCGACACCGTCAAGGTCGAGATCAGCCCCTACGACATGACCAAGGGGCGAATCGTGTATCGGCAGTGAGGCCAGAGGAAACAGCACCATGAAAGTCAAGAGCAGCATCAAACGAAGAACCAAGGACTGCCAGATCGTGATCCGCAAGGGTCGCCGGTACGTCATCAACAAGAAGAACCCGCGTCTGAAGGCGCGGCAGGGCTGATCGCCCCGACAGGCGATCCGCACGGAGCTCCACCATGCCACGTATTGCAGGCATCGACATTCCCGAGAAGAAGCAGATCCGGTATTCCCTCCGGTACATCCACGGTATTGGCCCGCGCCTTGCGGACGACATCCTCAAAAAAGCAGGGGTCGATCCGGACATCAAAGCCAGTGACCTGTCCGAGTCGGATGTCGTGCAGATTGCCGGACTCATCGACGAGGAGTACATCGTCGAGGGTGCGCTGCGTCGACAAGTGGCGCAGAATATCCAGCGGCTTCGGGATATCCGTTGCTATCGAGGCGATCGCCATCGTCGCGGTCTTCCGGTGCGAGGTCAGCGAACCAAGTGCAATGCTCGCACACGCAAGGGCAGGAAGCGAACCGTAGCTGGCAAGAAGAGTCTGAAGTGATTCGTAGCAGCAGAGGAGTCTGAACCGGATCACCTCCGGAGAGAGTAATCATGGCCAAGAAGAAAGTCAGAAAGAACATCGGCAAAGCGATCGTGTACGTGAAGGCCTCCTTCAACAACACGATCATCACGTTCACCGATCTTGGTGGCGAAACGTTGTGCTGGGATTCGGCCGGAACAGTCGGATTCAAGGGCGCCCGCAAGGCGACGCCGTTCGCAGCGACCCGCGCCGCTGAGCGGTCCGCCTCCAAGGCGAAGCGAATGGGCGTGCGAGAGGTCGAAGTCCGCGTCAAGGGTCCAGGTGGTGGCCGCGAATCCGCGATCACCGGTCTCGATCACGCAGGGCTGATCGTCACCGCTGTCGAAGATCACACGCCGATTCCCCACAACGGGTGTCGGCCCAAGAAGCAGCGTCGCTGCTGAGGTATTCGGCCCGTCGTAAGGGCCACCCGGTTCGGGTGCAGATGGCGTTCGTCGCGAAGCAGCAAGGCGACGGATGACCGAACACCCCGAGTCGTTTCCACTTTGGATCATTGCTGCACGTTAGGAGTCAGTCATGCATGTTCGCTGGAGAGGATTGGAACTTCCTGCCAAGGTCGATGTCGATCGTGGGTCCCGTACGGAGTCATTCGGCCGGTTCAGTATCGAGCCGCTGGAGCGAGGCTTCGGCACGACCATTGGCAACAGTCTGCGACGCATTCTGCTCAGCAGCATCGAGGGTGCCGCGATCACGACCGTGACGGTCGGAGGCATAGAGCACGAATTCACGACGATTCCCGGCATGAAGGAGGACGTCACCGACCTCCTCCTGAATCTCAAGGGGTTGATCGTCGCCATGGACAGCGAGGACAACACGCCCCGCACGATGACGCTTTCCGCCGGAGGCCCTGGCGTCGTCACGGCCGACCTCATCGAGGCCGACCCGGCGATTCGCATCCTGAATCCTGATCATGTGATCGCCACGCTCACCGAGAGCATTGACATGAACATCGACATGACGGTCTCCCGCGGCCGTGGCTACTCGCCAGCGAGCGAGCGGCACGTCCGCAGCGCCGACGAGCAGATCATCGGCGAGATCGAAATCGACGCAATCTACAGCCCCGTACTGCGGGTGCGGTTCCGTGTCGAGGACACGCGGGTCGGGCAGAAGACCAACTTCGACCGGCTCATCATGGATATCTGGACCGACGGCACCGTGATTCCGGAGATGGCGCTCACAGAGGCCGCCAAGATCCTCCGCAAGCACCTCAATCCGTTCGTGCAGGTTGAGGAGCCAGGCGACGAGCGTGTTTCTGATGATGCTGCGGCAGCCGCGGCCGTCGATGACAGCCTCGTTCGCAAACTGAACACGCCCGTCTCGGAAATGGACTTCACCGTCCGATCGGCCAACTGCCTTGAATCGGCCGCGATCGAGACCGTGTCGCAACTCGTGACTCGCAGCGAGTCGGAACTTCTGGCCCTTCGCAGCTTTGGCAAGACCTCGCTGCGTGAGGTGACCAAGAAACTCGAAGAATTGGACCTGGCGCTGGGCATGCGACTGCCCGAGGGCTATCAGATGCCGGAGGCGGCCCACACCGGCTGAGCCCGCCAGACGTCCACCGGCTCTGGCCGAGGACGAGGAGATACGTCATGCGAAATCGCATTCACGGAAAACAGCTCGGGCGGGACAGCGAGCATCGCACCGCGATGCTGCGCAATCTCGCCGCCGGTCTGTTCGAGCACGGACAGATCGAAACCACGATGCCCAAGGCCAAGGCTGCGCAGCCCTTCATCGAGAAGATCATCACAATCGCCAAGAAGGGCGGCTTGCAGGCGAGACGGCAGATCGAGGCAAGGATGAACGATCGCATGATTCATGCGTGGGTGGCGGACGGCAATGTCCCCGACTCCCGCAAGGACAATGTGTACTTCGACCTGCCCTCCGCTTCCGACATCGAGTTCAACCGCTACGGTGAACTTCGCAAGGCACCTCGGCTCGTGCAGCACGTGATGACTGCGATCGCCGATCGCTACCGCGACCGGGATGGTGGGTATACCCGCATCATCCGTACCGGTCGGCATCGGCTCGGTGACGGTGGCGACATCGTCGTGCTGCAACTCGTCGGCGAAGAGGAAGGTCCGCAGATCGGCGGTGGCACATCCACCCGTCGCAAGCAGGCTGACCGCCGCACCGCGTACGCCGCCTCGCTTCGCAAGGGCGAGCCGGTGACTGCGGTCGAGGATGAGGCGGTTGTCGAGGATGAGGCGGTCATCGAGGGCACCGAGGCTTCGGTCGAAGATGATGCTGGCGTCGAGGAGGCCGAGGCTCAGGTCCAGGCCGACGAGGCCGTTGAAGAGGCCGCTGCAACCGATGCTCCCGAAACCGAAGACATCGCTGAGGCAGCGGCTGACAGCGATGAGGCTGCGGTCGAAGCCGACGACGAGGACGACAAGAAATCCGACGACTGATAGGGGGGCTGGGCACCTCCTCCGGCCAATGACGTCTTCGAGCTCGGGCATGCTCTCGGCCCCGGGGCGGTACCTGACCCCGTATCCTGCCCACGATGCTCGCCGAACTGGACATGACGCAGGAACAGGCCCTCGCCGCCCTCGCCACCGCAGGCGATGATGCCGCCGTGGAAGCGTGGCGGATCGACTGGCTTGGCTCCAAGGGGCAACTCAAGCAGTTGATGGCCCGTATGAAGGACATTGAGCCGGGTGAGCGGCCGGCCTTCGGCGAGCGGATGAACGCCTTGAAGCAGGCGCTCGAAGATGCGTTCAACGCCCGCAAACACAAAGAGGTTGGTGCGAAGGGTCCGTCAGGCCCACCTGTGGATGTGACCGAACCGGGCCTTCCCAACGGCCTCGGCCGCCGGCATGTCATCAGTCAGACCACCGCGGACATCATCGAGGTCTTCGCCCGCATGGGTTTCGAGCCGACCACGGGACCCGAGGTCGAGGACGAGTGGCACAACTTCACTGCGTTGAACGTGCCGGAATCGCATCCCGCCCGCGAAGCCATCGACAACTACTACCTTGACGGCGGCGGCATTCTTCGCTCGCAAACCTCGACCGTGCAGATTCGCGTGCTTGAGAAGACCCCTCCGCCGGTCCGCATCGTCGCAGCCGGTCGCGTGTACCGCCCCGACACGCACGATGCCACGCACTACAGCATGTTCCACCAGGTCGAAGGACTCTATGTGGATCGCGGCGTCACCATGATCGATCTCAAGAGCACCCTGCTTGGCTTTGCCCATGCCTTGTTCGGCGAGGAGGTCGAGATCCGCATGCGACCGAGTTATTTCCCCTTCACCGAGCCATCGGCCGAAGTGGATATGAAGATGCGGATCAAAGGGAAGTGGCAGTGGGTGGAACTTGGCGGCTGCGGCATGGTGGACCCCAATGTGCTGGAAGCGTTGAACATTGACGCAGAGGAATGGACCGGCTTTGCGTTTGGCCTCGGCGTTGAGCGGATCGCGATGCGAAAGCACGGCATCGCCGACATTCGTTGGCTGTTTGAAAACGACGCACGTTTCCTGCGTCAATTCTGAACCTCCCTTCTCGGAGCACTTCGCATGAGCGAACAGGCGGACCAAGACACCTTCGGCGGCATGAGTTCACTCACGCCCGAGAACTACCAACCAGCCTGGACGCCGCAGGTGCCACAGTGGGTGGCAGTTGTATCGATCGTGGTTGGTGTGCTTGGCATGCTCTGCTGGGGCGTGCAGGGGACCATGGTCCTTGGTATGGCCGGTATGGACCATGCAGATGACATGCCACTGTCAACAGGCGCGCATGCAGTCTTTGAGATGTTCGTCTATGGGTCCGCGACCCTGCTCGGCCTGTGGCTGATCATCGCGGGCAGTGGTGCGGCGAGCGGCACCAACTGGGGGCGTGCTGCGCTGCGATGGTGGGCATGGATCCGCATTCTGCTGGCGATCATCGGACTGATCGGCGCGTTCTACTGGTTCAACAACGTGCTGGAAGCATCAATGGGTTACGTGGAGCAACAAATGGCCGAGGCGGCTTCCGATGATGCCCCGACCGCCGAGATTCCGGTTGTTACCGAGAACGCGATGCGGGCGATCATAACGGTCTGGATCGTGGTCATGCCGATTGCCATCAGCGTATGGCCCGTGGTCGTGCTGATTGTGACAAGACGCCGAGGCACTGCCTGATATGTCCGCTCACTTTCTCGATGAACTTCGCTGGCGGGGCATGCTCCACCAGACAACCGCCGACGAGGCGCTGCCCGCCTACCTCGCCGGTGGGATGCGGACCTGCTACTGCGGGTTTGATCCAACCTCAACCAGCCTGACCATCGGCAACCTCGTGCCGATGATGCTGCTGGCCCACTGGCAACGATGCGGACACAAGCCGATCGTGCTCTGCGGCGGTGGAACCGGCCTGATCGGAGATCCATCTGGCAAGGAGGCCGAACGATCTCTCCAAACCCGCGAGCAGGTGCAGGCCAATGTCGCTGCGCAAAGACAGATCTTCAGCCGTGTCATCGACTTTGATTCCGGCGCCGGCAACGCGGCGATCATGGTCGATAACGCTGATTGGCTCGGCAAACTCGGGTATCTCGATGTTCTCCGCGATGTGGGCAAGCACTTCTCGGTCAACACGATGATTCAGAAGGACTCGGTCCGCGAGCGGCTGCACAATCGAGAGCAGGGAGTTTCCTACACCGAGTTCTCCTACATGCTTTTGCAGGCGTATGACTTCCTGCACCTTCGTACAAACTACGACTGTACTGTTCAGATGGCGGGATCCGACCAGTACGGCAACATCGTCTCCGGTATCGATCTGATCCGACGGCACATGGCCGATGCTCCCGAGAGCGAGCCGCGTGGATACGGCATCACGGCGCCGCTGATCACCAAGGCCGACGGCACCAAGTTCGGCAAGACCGAAACCGGCACCGTCTGGCTGACTGCCGATCGCACGAGTCCGTGGGCTTTCTACCAGTTCTGGCTCAACGCAAGCGATGAGGATGCCGGGCGGTTCCTGCGAATCTACACCTTTCTCGATCAGCCCACCATCGAAGATCTTGAAACGCGCCATTCCGCTGCGCCCCACGAGCGAATCGCGCAGCACATGCTCGCCTCCGAGCTCACATGCATGATGCACGGCGCGGACGAACTTGCTCGCGTCGAGGCGGCTGCCGCGGCCCTTTTTGGCGGCGGCGTCCGAGATCTTGAAGAGGACATGCTTGAGGCCGTCTTTGCGGACGTCGAATCATCCAACCACAACCGTACAGCACTTGACGGGGGAGTGCCGCTGGCCGAACTTCTCGCAGATACCGGCCTGGCAAAGTCGCGACGAGAGGCGAGGGAATTCCTCAAGACCGGAAGTGTGTCGGTCAACGGCGAGAAGATCTCCGGGCAAGAGGCAGTTGATCGCTCGCTTGCTGCTGCGGACCTGCTCCACGGCCGCACCATCCTGTTGCGGCGGGGCAAGAAGGCGTGGCACTGCACCCGTTGGGGTTGATTGTCATTCCACGTGGGTAATCGTGAGTGCGATCTCGGGGTGTGGATTGTCCTGCCAATGCCCGAGCACCGGAGTGGCGGTGCCGTCCGGTCGAACGATGGCGAAGAAAGACACGGCCTTCTTTTCGACCGCCCGCTCCTTGTCATTGGTGGTCAGGTGCACCAAGGCGATGATCTGAGCCCGGCCCGCCTCGACTTCGGAGATGTCATCGGGCGATGCTTCAATATCGACATCGCTCAGAAGCGGTTCGGCGAGTGTGACTTGGTATGTTCCGAAGTCCTGAGGTGATGAAATGATCTGGATGCGTACGCGAGGAACCGTAGCCCGCCGCTGACGGGCGAGCAGTTGGAAGGAGACGCGAGCCGAAGCGGGTTCGATCGTGACCGGTACGGAGAGTTGCACCGAGTCGGGCAGCTGCAGGGTGCCATCGACGGTATGCAGTACACCGGGCTCCAGTCTGGCGATGTCACGGGGATCGACCACCGCCTCGACCACCAAAGGATCAGGAAGTTGATGCGCGATACTTCGCGGGACGGTCACTTGGACATCCTTGGGCGCAACAGACACATCCTGCACCGTCGAGGCGGCCTGAATGTCCGCTCTGGTAACGGCGGTCAGCGTGACGAACTCGGTGATATCGACCGTGATTCGGGCCGGGTCTACGGACACGACCGATACCCCCAGATCGCGAATGTCCTCGACATCCTGAATCACTTTGGCGAGGTTTGCGATTTCTTGGCGGCCATGCTCGGCCGGCAGCGGGATGTGCAGCGGAGATGCGTTGAGCAGATTGCGGGTATTCCGAACGGCCAGTGCCGGGCCTTCGATCGTGAGAGTCATGGGAATAGGGGATGGCGAGACGTCGTACCGCTCACCCGAGGAGTCGCTTGCGACGGTGAAATCAAGCCGCCCGGCGATCGTCTCGGTTTCTCTGGTTTTGGCCGCGGCGAGGAGCCAGATCAGGATGGTCACGACTGTGACCAGCACGACGGTGCCGAATTGTCGCGGGCCCCTCATGAGGTTTGCCCTTCCACTGCGGGCGGTTCCTGCTCGTCGAGGTCCGTTAGATTTCGCCGGAGTGTCTCGGTCAGTTTGTCAACAGCGATGGGACTCTCCAGATGTCCGCCGTCGGCAAGGCTGATGGTGCCTGTTTCTTCGCTGACGACCACGACCAGACAATCCGATTCGGCCGAGAGACCTACCGCTGCGCGGTGGCGGGAGCCATACTTGGTTGGCAAGGTGCCCTCTTCGGCCAGCGGGAACTGCACGCCTGCGGCGAGCACCCGCTCGCCGCGGATCACCACGCCCAGATCGTGCAGCGGGCTGTTGGGCCAGAAGATGGACTCAAGCAGCGAGGGATTCAGTTTCGCATCGAGCGGCTGTCCGCCTTCAATCAGGCTCCCGAGTCGGATGTTCCGCTCGATGGCGATGATGGCTCCGAATCGGCTGCGGCTCAGGAAGGAAACGGCTTCGGCGATGGCATCGACGCGGGCGTCGTATTCGTACCGGCGGCCGGATCGGAGCAGCCGTGCCTGTCCGAGTCGCATGGTTGCTTGTCGCAGTTCGGGTTGGAAAATGACGATCAGCAGAATGGCCACCAGGCCAACGAAGTAATCGATGATGAAATTGAGCCTCGCGAACCGCTCCGTGCCGAGTCCGAGCAGTTGCAGAAGTACGAAGGCCGCGAGCAGCACCGCGAAGCCCTTGACGATCCCGGCCCCTCGGGTGCCCTGCAGGAATCGGACCGTGAAGTAGACCACGGCCCAGATAAGGGCCAGTTCGATCACCAGTTCCAGAAGATCGATGCTCAGGAGGCTTGGTGGCATTGAGAGATGGTCCTGCCCGCGGGAAGCGGGGGCGTTGGCGAGTATACTTGGACGATCTCCCTCCATCACGGGAGGGGAGGCAAACATGGCCAGTGTCGACGGCAAGTATCAAGTAGCACGGTCCACCGGACGGTGCGAGGCGACAGGTGAAGTTCTCGAGCCCGGATCGCCATGTATCGCCGCGCTCTGCGATGAACCCGAGGAGGGCGGTTTTTGTCGGCTCGACTATTCGCCCGAGGCGTGGGAGGGTGGCACCCGCCCCGACGGCCTCTTCAGTTTCTGGCGAACGACGGTTCCGGAGCCGAATGCCAAGAAGCGGCTGCTGGTGGATGACGAGGTGCTCTTGGACCTGCTGGACCGGCTCGCCGATGCCGATGAGTCCCACAAACTGGCATTTCGCTTCGTGATCACCCTTGTGCTGCTTCGCAAGCGACTTCTGAAATTCGATCGCCGCGAGGAGACGGCTGAGGGTATTCGCTGGCACCTGAGCCGTCGCGGCCCTGCTGGCGATGGCGGGTCGAATTGGACCGTTACCGACCCGGGCCTCGAGGACAATGACATCGTCGATCTGTACGAGCAATTGGGGGAAGTGCTTCAGGGCGACCTATGAACGCCACTCATCTGGTCTGGACTGCTGCCGTGTTGGCGATGCCCCTGGGATGCGCCTCACCACCCCCGATCGAAAGAACGCCCACAGGCACCGTGTTGGCCGACTGGAGCCGCCGGACCGAGCCACTGGGGCGATTGCATGTCGAGGGGCAGGCGCAGGTGCACTGGCGGGACGAGCAGGGTGAGCATATGGAGCAGGGTGACCTTTCCGCATGGCTGGACGGCGATCTTCGCAGTTCGCTGCGGGTGACGAAGTTCGGTGATGTCTACCTCTGGTACGGGGCCACGCCTGATCAGGTATGGGTGTTCGACTTCGTGTCTGATCCATCGACGCTGCGGACAGGTCCTCCACGGGCTCATCAGGATGCCGGGACGCTTGCCGTGCGACCGGCAGTCTTGCGGATGCTGTTGGGTCTGGATCCGTGGCCTCGCGATGCGGTGGTGTCTCATACCGAGGAAACCGTTCTTGTTCGTGGATCTGCCTTGGGCGGACAACTCGAGGCCCACCTGCGGCCGGGTGATTTGCAGCCGCTGACGATCACGCTGGAGTTCTCCGAGCGAGGCCGTCTGGTAGCCGAACATCGGTGGTCGACAGGTGAAGTATGGGTGGAATTCGCCCCCGAGGCGAGGCGACTGGCCAGGGTCGTGGATCTTCACGATGGTCGCGCGAAAGTCAAACTCCGAACGAGTCACGCCGAGGCGATGACGGCTGCCGAGATGGATGCCCAGGCAACGGTCTTTGACCGTGAGAAAATCGCGGCACATCTTCAGCCGGATGTGGTCAAGTGATCATCATCGCCGTACTGGCGATTCAGATAGGCGCGCCGCCACCGGCTGCCCTTGGTGACGTAGTGTGGTTTGTGGGGAAGTCTCCGGAAGACGATACGACGACATCACTCTGCGTGATGAGCACCTCAGCAGAAGCCGACCGATTCACGTCGCTGCGGATGTTGGCTGGTCCACCGCAGGCAATCGCCGCGAACAGTTCGACGGTGTGGATAGCCCCTCCTGCCCATGGTCGCGGTGGTGGCAGTGTGTCTCTCTTGGCGATCCGTGCCGATTGGGATCCACGGTTGGAAACATGGATGACCAAGCCGGCTACCGGGATGGACCGATTACCCGCCGTGGACTTGGGCGGTGTGGGCCGGTTGATCGCAAGCCCCCAGGGACCGATCATCATCGGGGAGGGGGCTGGCGATCGCATGGTGGCCGCCCTTCGCCGTGGCCGATGGCAGCGGCTTGCGGATCTCCCGGTTGCAGAACCGGTGCACGGGGCGATAGCCGCGGGTGGTGATTTGATCGTACTCACCGGCGGTGAGGGCCACGCTGTGATTTGGCGATGCGAGATCGACGGGGGTGGATGGGAGAAGACCCCACTTCGTCTGGAGGGCGACCTTCACGATCTGCTGGCTTTGGAAACCGGTGTGTTGGTTGGTTCACAAGTCGATGGCAACATCCGGGCAGTTGGCTTTCTTCAGGGCGATACCGTGGTGCCGTGGATCCGCCTGGACGATGTCCTCCCCGATACGCAACTGCTCGGATCCGCGACCAACCTGATGTTGTACCGTCTGCGGGACGGAACACCCTCGATCGCATTCATTGATCAGGCCACGGGGGTGGCAGATCCCTGGCGAGCAGTGAGCCCGGTCTCGGGAATCCACGCCTGGTCGATTGTCATTTCGGTGTTTATTGGGCTGGCGGTCGTGTTTGTGCTGTTCATCGGCCGCGGCGCTCCGCCGGATCGGATCCCGGAAGGCTTGGCCGTTGCGCCGCTGCTCAGGCGAGTGTTGGCCTTTGGAATCGACCTCGCCCCCGGTATCTTGGTGGGCGTGCTGGTCATGGACGTCACGGCCATAGACGTAGTCTCGGCGGCGGTTACTGGCCCGATTCCCTCGACGGCGTTCTTATTGCTGGTGCTGGCTGCTGTCACGGCGGTGTGGGGCATCCTGTGGGAGGCCCTCGGGCGGCGGGCCACCCCCGGCAAGCGGGCGATGCGGCTCATCACGGCATCTACCCGCGGTGGGACCATCGGACTGTGGCAGATCCTGGTCCGCAACGTGCTCCGGGGCGCGATTGTTCTGGCCCCACCTATCGCCATCATCGTCGTACTCACGCCGGCAGGGCAGAGTCTGGGCGATGTGGCGGCTGGGACGATCGTGCTGATCCACGAGCGGTCGGAATAATCGCAATCCTCAATGCCGCCGTGGCCGACGTCCGATATGAAGGGTGAGCGGCGGAAGGAATCGTCGGCTCGGGAGCATCGCATGGCTGAGGAACCGGCACGCCGGGGCAAGGATGTCCCGTCTGCGGCTTGGGCAAACTCAGAGCAGTTGCCGCGAATGAAGCGGGTGCTGCACTTTGGTGGTTCGCCCACCGAGGCGTCATCTGCAGACGCGATTTGGGTCACTGATCCTGCGCTGGCGAGAGATCACCTCGCTCGCGGCGGATTTGCTGTTGCGATGGTGCACCCAGCAGCGGCGGCCGATCTCGCTGAAATCGCCCGTTCACTGCAAGAAGCCGATCCGTTGGTCGTGGTGTTGCTCCGCAGTTCCGCCCCGGTTACAGAGCCCGTTGTCGCGGTGGGGGACATGGATCCAGTTCAGGCGATTGCCTGGGGGCGTGCTCGTCATACCGCGAGAGTGGAGTCCCGGGTTCGCCAACTCGGCGGCGCACCCGCTGGCGACTATGCCTGCCGTGGGCAGGATGAGTTGGTGGGCGGCAGTGAAGCGATGGCGGGATTCCGCAGCCGCTTGCTGCAAGTCGCTGAGCATGATGTCCCGACGCTGATTCATGGTCCCTGCGGCACGCCGCTTGCCCCCGCGGCTCGGTGGCTGCATGTCACCAGCGGTCGCCGCGAGGGCAACTTCGTGCCCATCGACTGCCGGGAGGGTGCCGAGTCACAACTGCTGCTGCGGATCTTTGGTCATGTGCGGCACGCTTTCCCAGGCGCTGATCAAGCCGGTGTGGCTGCCGTGGCCCTTGCTCAGGGCGGCACACTGCTGCTTGATGGGCTGGAACATGCATCGGAGCGTGTGCAGCGACGGCTCGTCGAGTTGCTCGCTCACGGTACATGGCGGCCCGTTGGATCCGATCTGCCACGAACCAGTTCGGCTCGCCTCGTCGCGATCCTCCGGCAGCCCCCCATTCAGGCCGTGATGGCTGGCTTGCTGCGGCGAGAGCTCATGGATCAACTCTCCGGCCATGTCATTCGCATGCCCACGCTTACCGATCGGCGAGAGGACATCCCGGATCTGGTTCAGCATCATCTCACACAGTCATCGATGCGACTCGGTCGGCCGCGACCGGCCGTGGATGACGAGGTTGCAACGCTCCTGACGCTGGGTCAGTGGATGGGACACGACCGCGAACTTGAACTGGTATGTGAGCGACTTGTACTCAATGCGGTCGGAGGCCAAGCGGACATCGAGCAGATCATCGGGTGGATCTCGCTTCCATCCCAGTCGCGTACCTCTGAAGGTTTGGTCTGCGGCGGAGACCACACACTGGAGGAACTCGAACGCCGGGCGATCCTTGCCACCCTGCGGCACAACAACGGCCATCGCCGCCGCAGCGCTGCGGCACTCGGCATTGGTGTGCGGACGCTTGGGCTCAAGTTGCGGCGATGGAAGGATGCGGCGATTGTGCCGGAAACCCTCTGATGCGGTGAGTACCGCGGACTTTGTCGTGCCAACGGAAGCGTGCCGTCGCAGATTGAGTCGGGAACAGCCCGGTGATACATGGCAAAGGGCTGATGTGTGATCTTGGTCTCTGGGCGATACTCGGCCCCTTTACCCCCGGCCGAAGGTAGTACGTTGGACCATGAGCTGCAGGGTTTGACAGATCAGATCGATGTCTCGGTGGGTGAGGTCCGCGTGGATGGGCAGGGCGATCGTCCGGGATGCGATCGATGCGGCGATGGGGCAGTCGATCTCAGTTGCGGCGTTCCACAGTGTTGGCAGGTGGGCGAGCCCGATATCGGCTTGAATATCGTGCCGCTGCATGCCGCGAATGATTTCGTCTCGATCATCGGTGCCGAATGTCTCGTCAAGACGGATGACATAGCGTGACCAAGACGATTTGACCTCGGCGGTCGTCGCAGGAAGTAGCAGTTCTGGCATGCTGGAGAGGCAGACGGTGTACCGTTCGGCCACTGCGGTGCAGGCATCGATGATCTTGGCGAGCCGGTTCAGTTGTGCCAGTGCAAGTGCCGCGGCGAACTCGGGCATGGGATCTGCGCGATGGGGATTGCCGCTTGTGATGAACGCACCTCCGCGGCAAGCTTCAGCGAGATGCGCATCGTTGGTGACGATGGCACCGCCCTCGCCGCCCGAGATGAGGCTTCGCTCTGAGAGATCCACGATGGCAGCGCGGCCGATCGATCCAGCCGGGGCGGCGGCACACCGGCTTCCCAGCCTCGTGGATACCAGTTCGATCAACGGAATCTCGAGCCGTCCGCAGGCCGTTGCGATATCGGGCAGACCGGTCCCCCATCCATCGCTGTGCCCGGCAAGAATGGCTCCGGTGGCCGAGGTTGCGACAGCTTCGATGGTGCTGGCGGCCGGGATGAGGGTGCCCGGGTCGCACTCGGCGAAGCGTGGTATGGCGCCAATCCGCTTTGTGGCCCGCAGGCAGGCCGCGTCTCCGAGCGAGGGCAGTACGATCTCGTGCCCCGATCCGAGCCCCATCGCAGCAAGCAGTGTTGGGAGGGCCTGTTCCGAGGACGCGACCGCGACGGCGTATTCGCACCCGGTGCTCGTGGCGATGGCTACCTCCAACTCTGCTCGGCGGTTCGAGCCAGTAGGCGGCGTCGATCGGAGCGTTCCGGTGATGGCCTGTATGTCCGAGGCCGCGACCGCAGGGTTGCTCAGGGGAATATCGGATGGCACGCGGGGTCTCCGTGGGCGCTCATGTATGCGCGTTCAATCGGCGGGCCTGAGCAACGCAGCAACCATATCGTCCACAACGCCCGTATGACGGACGGCGAGCCAAGCGGCCTGTGTGCGGATGGCGTGGGACGCAGCGGTACTTGCTGCGACCAGTTTGAGGCTCGCCACATCGGTCGCCTCGATGGTGTCACTGTCTCGAGCGAGCACGAGCAGCGTCAGGACATCAGCGGGGCCGACCCCGATGCGTTGAATCGAGTTCACAACATCAAGCAGATCGGGGGCTGGTTGTTGCAGCAGGGCGAGCAGCAGAAGTTGCTGTTCAGGGCTGTCGTCCTCGGCTTCACGGAGTCGCATGCGGAACCGGTCTGGCGCACGCTCAAGGAGCGATGATGCAGCCTCGACGCCGTTGGCCGATGCAGTGCTCTGGAGTCCGGCGAGGACCGCCTGATCGAGAATCTGCTCAAGCAGTGGAACGGCCATGGTGTCGGGCCAGTCTGTGGCGGACTCGAGTATCCAGGAAGTGGTGCGACGATGCCCGGTGGCAATCAGGGTTTCAAGATTGGGAAGCGCTTCGGTCGGATTGTCCTTGAGATGCAGAGAGGCGAGTCCGATGGGGCCGAGTAATTCATCGTCGCCGAAGGCTACGAGAGTCTGCGGCGGCACGGGCGTTCGGGTCATCAAGAGCAGCAGGGCGAGATCGAGTTGATGACGTCGCCGGTTGGTCCGCTCAAACTCGTTGGCGAACAGCGAACTCGCACCAGCCGTTTCCTGCTCAAGTAGCAGGAGCATCGCGTATCGCCGTACGCCAACTGGCAGGTCCGTCTCGATGCAGGACGCGGCGAAGGCCAGCCCCCGTTCGCTGGGAAGAATACGAAATTGATCAATGGCTTCGAAGCATGCGTTCTGCACAAGCGGGTCATCCGACTGCCGGCTGGCGCGGTCTGCAAGTGCGTTCAGCGATGCGTCGAATCCGAGATGCGAGCGGAGCGCAGCCTTTCTTGCCAGCACGATGGGATCATCGGCTGCGTCGATGGCGGCCACGGTGGCGGGATCTACGGTCTCTCCCTGTTCGATCAATGCAGTCAACAATCGCAGGCGAGTGTCCGCCGCAAGGTCTGTATCGGCGAGGAGGTGCTTGATGTCTCCCGGGGTGAGCCGGGACGCAGCGAGGCCCAGTGTGATGGTTGCTTGCCTTGCCACAGGATCGGCGGCCACAATGCGAGCCGGGTCGAGTCGCCCCTCGTCGCTGAGTTCGGCCAGCCCCATCAGCGCATGAATCTGAATGGAGGGGTCCTCGTTGGTGCTGAGTGAGACCAGCAAGGGTTTCAGCCGTCGATCCTGGAGGGCACGCAATGCCGAGAGTCGCGAGAGATGCTCGTAGTTGGGCTGTGGGGAGATGGCTCGATTCAACTCGCGGTGGGCCGCGGCCTCCCACGGATCGCCCCATGTGGCGGCGGTCGGCATCGCGATCGACAAGGCCAGCAGCGGGGCGGTGATCATGTGAGCCGGAACGAGCATTCCCGCAAGTCTAGCAGGCCAGCAGGGCGAGGTTGCCACAGTTCTGTGGGGTCTACCTGAGTACCCAGTGCTCTTCGCCGGCATAGCCGGGGTGTATTGAGATCGGGGTATCACCCCGGGCGGTGACCTCGCCTGGAATCAGATAGTGCAGGTAGAGGTTCTTCCGCAGCGTGACGTACTCGCCGGTGATCGGATGTTCCACCACGGCTGTCTCCGGACTGATGCCTTCGATGAAGATCCGCAGTTCGTTGACATCCACTCGGGCGGCGGGCCAGACGGCCATGCCTCGTCTGGCGTGCCCCGGCCCTTGCCGCAGCGTGCCGATGATGGCGACTTTCGGCTCGAGCAGGGGGTCGCCGATCTGCTCCATGATCGCGTGGTGAACACGTCGCGAGACGTTCTCGCCGTCTTTGAGTACCTCACCGCGATCGGTGAAGAGCGTCATGGACGGAGCCCATGTGCGGTCTTGTCCCGTGGTGTTGACGACATCGTAAATCAGGTACCAGTAGTGTTTGCCATCGGGTGAATTGAACATTCGGACATCGCCGGGCATGAAATCGACTTCGGGTCGCGATGACACCCGGGCGGGACGCGGATATGCGTTGGCCAATTCGACGGCAAATGCCGAAACAAGACTTGCGAGCAGTCCGAGCAGAATTGGTGTTCGCATCAAAAAAAACTCCTGTTGCCCCACCGGGCAGAGTAGTGTAACACCCACCCACTTCAAGGGAAGGGCATCGATCCATGGAGCCGATGACCGTTGTTTCGCCGGACCGCTATGAAGAGGCGCTGCGTTGCCTTGTAGGTCGTCGTCGCAGCATCACCATGAGACCCATGATGGAGCAACTCGCCGCGGCCGGGCGGCTCTCTGAAGGCTGCCTTCGGGCGGTGCTCGCGGCGGATGGCGGCTTCCTCGCCGTTTCATACATGGCGGTGGCTCCAGGACGTACGGTCACGATCACACTCTCGCCGGCCCGGCGGCGGGTTGACGCGGAGCGATGTGAAATGTTGCTGGCGGATTCTTGTGCTGCGTTGGTCGATTGGCAGGTGGATCTGGCTCAGACGCTCTTGGGACCCGGCGATGCGGTGATGTTGGATGTCTATCTACGGTCAGGCTTTACGCCATTGGCAGATCTACAGACGATGACTCGCGCGGTGCGTCGAAGCGGGAGGCGTAAACCGATGCCAGCCGGTGTCACACTGTGCGCCGCAACTGACGAGGTGCTTCCCGCAATACTCGATGAAACCTATATCGGTACGCAAGATTGCCCCGGCCTGCACGGCCTTCGACGCACGGAGGATATTGTGGCCGGTCATCGCGCTGGTGGACGGGTTGTTCCAGAACTTTGGCAGACCATTCTGCTTGATGATGTCCCGGTCGGATGCGTATTGATGACATGCGCTGCTGACAAAGTCGCCGATTTGGCGTACATCGGACTCTGCCCCGATGCGAGGGGAAAGGGCATCGGCAGCGCCGTTCTATCGCACATGATGGGACGACTTTCGGCGAAAGGCATGCGTATGCTTCGCCTTGCGGTCGACGCGAGCAATGTGCCTGCGCGGAAGGTGTATCACCGAATGGGATTCAGACACTCGGATACACAGCGGGCCGTTATCCGCTCGATACGGAGAATGCAAGTGGAGCCCGCCTCTGGGCAAGATGTCCACATGACATCGACACCGCGGCGATCCTGCGGTGGATGAAGTTTTTTTGCGGCGCTCGAACACCTTGCTTTCAGGCAAATCCTCGTTGCAGTGGCATCTGAATCGACGTTTGGTGGTTGTGATCATGTGTGATCCCGGCTAGATTGCCCGCGTCCAAGGACGGACCAATCGGCTTCGAGTGTCGGACTTGACTCGAACGCCGGTGCCGGGGAGCAGGGACAGCGGATGACGCACTTCCTCGCGTCCCGCGACTCTTGAGTCGCCGGACGCTGCGACAACACGGTTTCTCAGGAAGGAGGGATCATGTCCCGTCGCGGGATCGTTACGCCATCGCCGTCTCATGCTCTCCATGCGGGACAGGGATTGTTGGCTGTTCGGCTATCGGCCACAGTGGGCCGTATCAACTCCCGAGGCGTTTGCGTGACCGACCTTTCACCACCAACCCTGACTCGCGCACTCCAAGAGCGGATCGGCAGGACCTCGTACCGAATGTGGTTCGGCCATGCTGTCATTGGGCTTGAGGATGGGGTGTTGCAGGTGTCTGCCGCCTCAAGATTCGAGGCCGACTGGATCACACGGCGGTTTGCGAAGGATCTCGACGCCATCGCGGCGGATGTCGGCGCGACGAAGGCGCATGTTCACGTGCAGATTCGAGAGACGGCGGTGCAGGACCCCGAACAAACGCTGCCTGAGAAGATACAGCGATCAGGGCGTCCACGGCGCCGCTTGTACGATCTCGATGATCTCGTCGTAGGTGCCAGCAATCAACTCGCTTGGACCGCGGCCCGCACGATTGTCGATGACCCCGCCGCGCACCATCTGTCACCGCTTTTCATCCACGGTGACTGCGGCGTAGGGAAGACACATCTGCTCCAGGGCATCTGCGTTCGATTCGGTCGCCAGAACCCCGGGGCGCCCATGCGGTACATGACCGGCGAAGAATTCACCAACGAGTTCATTCAGGCCGTTCGGCACTCGCAACTCGAGCAGTTTCGTCGATCCATGCGGCGGCTGCACCTGCTTGCGGTGGATGATGTGCACTTCGTGGCGGGCAAGACCAGAACGCAGGATGAGGTTCTTCACACACTCGATGCCATCAGGCTCAGCGGTGCCCGCATCGTGCTTGCGTCCGACGCGCACCCCAATGTCATCAAGCGATTCAATACGGCGCTGGTCAGCCGCTGCACCAGCGGGATGCTTGTGCAGGTCGAAATGCCCGATGAGCCGCTTCGTCGGGCGGTGCTTGAGCGGGTCAGTCTGGCCCGCGGGCTCACCTTGACGCCGTCCGCCATCGATGCCATCGTCGAGCAGTGTCCCAACAGCGTGCGCGAGATTCACGGGCTGCTTGCTCGCGTCGGGGCGCTCAAGGCCATGCGGCAGATTGGTGGTCCGGTGACCGGCGCCGATGTCGCCGAGGCAACAGCCGAGGGCCGTTTGGCCATTCGGCGGCCGGTGACCGTTGAAGTGGTCATGGCCGCGACGTGCGGCATCCTGGGGGTGCAGCAGGCCGATCTTGGGGGAACCGGCAGGGCGAAGCGGGTCGTGCTCGCCCGCGGCTTGATCGCCATGCTCGCCCGAGAATTGACAACCGCCAGTTACCCCGAGATCGCCATGGCCATGGGTCGACGAACCCACTCATCGGTCCACGCAAGCGTCAAGCGGTTGCTGGCGGATCTCAAGGCGGGTCGGCGGGTGGACCTTGATGGACAGTCGCTGCCGCTGGAGCAATTGCTGGCCCGGATTCGCCGGAGAACGGGGTCAGATACCGGCATCTAACCCCTTCCTGCTATACTGCCCGGCTCGGCTTTTTCATCAGGAGATCTGCTGTGGCACATAAGAAGGGACAGGGGTCCACCAAGAACGGTCGCGACTCCAATCCACAGTTTCGTGGCGTGAAACTCTATGGGGGCCAGTACGCCAAGGCTGGGGCCATCATCGTGCGGCAGTGTGGCACGCACTTTCACCCCGGATACCTCGTCCGGCGCGGCCGTGATGACACCCTCTACGCCAAGCAGGCTGGCACCGTGCATTTCCGAGGTCGCAAGATCGATATCGTTCCGGCGGATGTCGCCACGCCTCGATATACGGCTGTGGAAAAGGCCGGCTGATCGGCCTCTGTCGCTTCTGAGATCATCCACGCGGGCACTTCTCGCCCGCGTATTTCTTGGATGAGCCACGCCCATGCTCGTAGATCGCTGCACAATCTTCATCCGATCAGGCAAAGGCGGCAATGGCTGCGTGAGCCTTCGCCGCGAGAAGTACCGGCCCAAGGGCGGCCCCGACGGTGGCAATGGCGGCAACGGCGGAGACGTCGTGCTTGTGGGAGACGAGAGCCTCTCGACCTTGCTCTCGCTCACGCCTCGCCCCCACTACCGCGCCAAGAACGGAATGCCCGGGCTCGGCTCCTCCATGCACGGGCACAATGCAGACGATCGATTGGTACCGGTGCCGCTCGGAACGATTGCGGTGGACCGTGATACCGGCGAGACCGTGGCAGAGATCACAACAGTCGGGCAGCAGGTCGTTGTGGCCAAAGGGGGTCGAGGCGGACTCGGCAACGAACACTTCAAGTCATCGACCAATCAGACTCCACGCGAGGCAACGCCAGGCGGTCAGTGGCAGGAACGAACGCTCGATCTTGAACTCAAGCTGCTTGCAGATGTCGGTCTTGTTGGTCTTCCAAACGCGGGCAAGTCGACCTTGCTCTCCGCCGTGACCGCGGCCCGTCCGAAAGTCGCGGACTATCCCTTCACCACCAAGTCGCCGAATTTGGGTATTGCGGAACTTCCGGGCGAACGCCGGCTGGTCATCGCCGATCTGCCGGGGCTGATCGAAGGTGCGGCAGAAGGCGCAGGGATGGGGCACGACTTCCTCAAGCACGTCGAGCGGAATGCGGTCATCCTGCATGTACTCGATGCCTTGCCCATCGACGGGAGTGATCCGGTTGAGAACTGGCGGTGCATTCGCGGTGAGTTGGAGGGCTTCGGTGATGTCCTAGTGGACAAACCAGAG
>JASMMN010000062.1 GCA_030748155.1 Phycisphaerales bacterium | reverse complement strand
GTGCTGCCGTGGATACCGGCGGTCGCAGCACTCCTGACGGCGCTCCCTTGGTCACTGGCCGTGCATTGGCGGTCCGCTGAATTCTGGGAGTACTTCTTCTGGGTCGAGCATGTGCAGAGGTTCACAGGCGGCGAGCATGCGCAGCATCCCGAACCATGGTGGTTCTTCATCCCGATCATTCTGGTGGGCCTGATTCCATGGGTGTTCGCCGGCCCGTTGGCCTTGGCGGGGCTGCTCCGCCGCGGGTTCGGCTCTGCTGAGAGCCGGTTGTTGGTGTGCTGGATACTGATTCCACTGGCCTTCTTCTCGGTGTCGTCCGGAAAGTTGCCGACGTACATCCTCCCATGTTTCCCAGCTGCAGCAGCGATGCTGGCAGTTGGCCTCGTCGAGCGATTCACGCACGAGCCGCCGCGGCGGACCTTCGGTGAACTACTGCCCAGTGGCATCCTGATCGTGTTCGGCATCGTGGCACTGCTTGCGACACCCTTCATTCCAGTCGATCCTCTCCATGGCGGTCCATGGCAGGACGGTGGTGTCTGGAGGCTCGCCGTTCTGGGTCTGGTACTGATCTTCTGGGGCATGTCCGACTGGGTGTCGTATCGAACGGACGATGGCCGCGGCCGCGTGTTGATTGGCGGAATCGGTGCCGGGGCGTTGTTTGCGGTTATTCCGGCGATGCTGCCTACCGGTTGGATGACCATCTCCAAGGCTCCCATGGCTTGGATGGAGTCGTTTTCGCCCATTGCCACTCGGAGTACCGTGCTTGCGGGCCGTGATTTCATTCATGCCGCCAAGTGGCAGTGGCCAGACGCGGAGGTTCGATTGTTTGGCTCACCCGGCGAGTTGCATTGGGGAGTGGAGAACTTTCAGGAGCACGCCGATGCGCACATCACCGAAGATGAGTTTGTAAATGCAGTACTTCCGGCAACGGCGGAACACCCCGTCTTCTTTATATCGACGTTTCCAGAGAATCGGCTGTCATGGATCAGTGAATTCGTCGCGCAGGGTGCGTTAACACAGCCTGCCATCGTGACCGATCGTGATGTCGTCATTGCAGTCTGGCCAGCATCTGCGATGCCGCCGGAGTAGGCCATTGAACTGATATCATGCCGCCGATCGCAATGAGGCGAATCGAATTGGAAGGAAGATATGATGAGTTGTTGTAATACCGGCTTGGACGTTCTGGTAACCCGCGAAGCTCCCGACTTCACTGCAGCGGCGGTCATGGGCGATGGATCAATCGGGGACGTGACTTTGTCTGCTTTCCGCGGCAGTTATGTTGTGCTGTTCTTCTGGCCGCTCGACAATACTTTCGTCTGTCCCACCGAGATCATCGCTTTCGACAGGCGGCTCGATCAGTTCAAGCAGCGTGGCTGCGAAGTACTCGGCGTGAGTATCGACTCGGTTTTCTCGCACATTGCCTGGAGGGACAAACTCGTCGCCGAGGGCGGCATCGGTCCGATCGCCTATCCGATGGTGGCGGACATCAAGCACGAGATCTGCCGCGCCTACGGCGTGCAACACCCGGATGGACCGGCCCTTCGTGGCTCATTCCTCATCGACGGCAGCGGCATCGTTCGGCATCAGGTCGTCAACGACCTTCCGCTCGGACGAAACATCGACGAGATGCTCCGGATGGTGGATGCACTCAAGTTCCACGAGGAGAATGGCGAGGTCTGCCCGGCCGGCTGGGCCAGTGGCGAGGACGCGATGACACCCTCAGCCGATGGCGTTGCCGATTACCTGTCATCGCATGCCGAGGCGCTCTGAGACAAATGGGTCAGGCCTCTGCAACCGAAACTCGTCACGTTGACCTTGGCAAATCGAGTGGGTTCTCCCCCTCGTTCTTGATGAAGGCAACCATAGTGACAGATATGAGTTCACTCGTGGAGATAGCCGCGATAGCCCGTTGCAAATGCAGACAGGCTTCCAGCCGGAGGCTGGAAGCCTGTCAATGATGCAAGCATGGCATCCCGATCAGATCAGGGTTATTCAAGTAGCCCGTCGTGAATTACGTCGAGCAGAACATCATTTCGGTCGCCGGTGATTTCCCAGAACATGATTCCGCCGAGATCGAGATCTTCGACGTAGTCAACCTTGTGTTGCATCGACTCGGCATCGTCGTAGGAGATGAAGTGACCGCCGTGCTGTGAGGCGCTGTAGAGCCACGGCACTTTGGCCTGATTGTCCCAATAGCGGGTGTAGTTGCCGCTGGCGAGGAGTTCTTCGATTTGACTGAAGTCATTGATGCCCGTGGCACCGCTGGACCAGTCATCCCAAGTGCCGGGCGGCACTGTGGAACCGGATTGGAACAGCCCGCCGTTGTTGCTGCCCACGCCACCCCACGCCCGGCCATAGAAAGGAACGCCCATCACGATTTTGTGAGGGTCCACTCCGGCATCGAGCCAGGGCTGCACCGAGCCTTTGGTGTTGTAGTGCAGCCGAACATTCTCATTGGAAGATGGGTTCGATGTGTTGGCATACAGACCGCTGTGGTGCCTGGTGATGGACAGATCCCACGCGCCTGCGAAGTCGTAGGACATTGTGTTGATCCAATCGCACTGGGCTGCGATGCCGACGAGATCATAGTTGGCGAGTTTGTCGACGCCGCCTGCAGCCGCGATCGTCAGCAAGTACTCGCTGCCATCTTCGGCTGCGGCCGCATCAAGTTGTGATCGAAGTTCCTCCATGAGCAGCGTGTAGTTGTCGCGATCCTCCGGGCGATAGGTGTTGCCACTGAGCCCGCAGCACACCGGATACTCCCAGTCGATATCGACACCATCGAAGTTGTATGTGCGAATAAAGTTCACGCATGACTCGGCAAATTTGCGGCGGGAAATTTCCGTGAGCGCCACATCACTGAACCTGCCGGACCACGTCCATCCACCTACCGAGATCAGCGTCTTGAGATGCGGATGTGCCGCTTTCAGAACGTTGTTGATCTGGTTGTAGGTGCCCCGGTAGGGCTGATCCCATGTGTCGCCGGGATAGGACTTGTCGATGGCGGCGTAGGGATCGCCGATGGCAATGCGTCCATCATCGTCGATATTGGCGAAGGCATAGTTCAAGTGTGTGATCTTGTCGACCGGGATGTCGGAAGGCTGGTAGTCTCGGCCGTAAACACCCCACTCGATGTAGTAGGCCACGATGCGATCATCAGGGTCAGTTTCGCCCCCGCTGTTGCCAGCGTCATCGCCGCCATCACTAGAACTACCGCCGCCGTTGTCATTGCCGCCATCACCGGGATTACCGTCGCCGTTGTCATCGCCGCCACCACCAGGATTATCACCGCCGTTGTCACTGCCGCCACCGGCAACACATGAGCCGAATGCCACCACCATGACCAAGAGATCATCAACATCGACACTCCCATTACCGTCGAAGTCTGAAGCACAGTTGGTAGGGTCCGAACAAAGACCCCAGCTGGAAATGAGTATCAGGACATCGCTGATGTCAACAGCATTGTCGGCATTGAGATCATGCTCACATTGTGAGTCGTTGCCACTGCCATCCTGACTGGAGAGCGGTACAACATGCTCGTAGTATCGCTGTACCTTGGTGATCCACCACCCCCCGTCCGTCGGATCTCCTGCGATTGTGTCGCTGCGAGGTGTGCCCTGTGTGCTGGATCCAACACCAGCACCAAACAAGACGGCAACGACGCCCGCATCAGCTGCCTCCTGCATGTGGCTTCCCCAGGTGATGGCATTGCCGCTGGACGAAACCAAGGGATCCCCAGAGTCGTTTGCGGAGAAGTGATCGAATCGATCGCCACTGGATACAAAGGTGTCTCCGAGAAAGAAGGTGCCGGCGGAATCCTCATAGTGCTGGTGAGTGTTCTCCAGCACCGGGAATGCAAGACCGTCACCGTCAACCACCTGGCTCTCGTTGATGTGACCAACCGGAATCTGCCACAGCACCGTGGGTGCCTGAGCAACTTCGCCGACCGACTTGGCGACTTCGAGGTAATTGAGCCAGTGGTCATTGTTCCAGAACCAGGCCGATGACGCAGGATCGTCCGCTGCCGAGGAGGTCGTGCCTGCTGCGTCGAGACCATATTTATCGAGCGAGATGAAATCTGCTCCGTGTGACATCACCCCCGCATCCACGTACCACTGGGCCATCGCTTGGGCTTCCGCGGCAATCGCAGCGCGGCCCTCATCGATGCCCACGGTGTCGCTGAGGTGTACCAGCCCTGTTCCCGGAACTCCGACGCCTGTATGACCTCCGGGAGGGGAGGCCCAGAGATTGAACTGCCAGCCGACGATGCCGGCAGGCAGATCGCGGTCGATGATGTAATTGATGGCTTTGACGAGCCCCTCGATCGAGTTATCGAATGCAGGATCCTCGCCTGCGGCGAGAATGGGTTCTCCGCCCACGCCAATCGTGCTGTAGGCAGACGAGACCTGAGGCGAACCAGTGATGCCGACCGACCAGGATGACTCATGTGGGCTCAGTCCGGCCTGCGCAAAGTAACCAAGCAGATCCGGTTCAAGCACGATCATGACGGGCCAGCCATCCTGCGTTTCGGCGTGGGCCAGGTCGAGCATGAAGTCAAGATCTTGCCAGTAGGCGGACATGTACTCGGGATCAAAGAGATGTTCGCTGTTGGTCCAATAGGACTCGCCGCCGTCGGGCACGTTGTACCAGATGAGACAAGGAATCATGCCGAGTTGCTTGCTGTTGCGGATGTAGTTGCTGACACGTTGGCCTTCTTCTGGGGTCCATGTTCTCCAACCATTGATTGGACCACCATTGATGTAGATGTAGCGAACATCAACGCGGCGATTGGTGTCACCCAATCCGAAGTCACGGAAGAACTCCAGATGAGATTCGACATCCTCACTGACACTCCCGACTGCGAGATAGTCGGGAAGGCCAGGCATGTTTCCATCGCCTCCTCGAACCGCAACACCAAGCAGGACACGATCGCCGCTGGTTGCGTCATCCACGCGAACGGATGCGAATCCAGATGCTTTGGCATGTATGACGAGTTGATTTCCATCGATGGAGACACCGAGGACATCCGGGTTGTTGGTATGCGCGGAGAGCGAAGCGTTCTGACCCGACGTGAGCGAGAAGGTGGAGTTTCCGAGGCTGACAACCACCGCAGACGTCGTCAGATCAGGGAACCCAAGTGATTCGGACGAGCCACTTCCATCATCGCCACCTGAAGATCCATCGCTTCCGTCGCCGCCTTCAGTGATGTCGGTCATGGAGATCGACATGTTGTTGTAGGAGAGTTCTGAAAACGAAGGTGGCCACTCCCCCTCGGCCGTGAACCCGGTTGATCTTGAGGAGCCTGGCTCGATTCTTCCGTTCCACGACTCATTGACGACCGTTGTGGTGTCTCCATTCACAGATCGAACGCCATTCCAGAGATTCTCAATCGCGGGTCCATCCACCCATTGCAGGGACCAGCCATCGATAGCGGGTTGTCCGTGAGGGTTTTCGATGGTGATAGAGGCGGTGTATCCACCGCTCCAGCCCGAAGACTGCTCAAGGAACAACGATGGTGCGCCCACAGCAATGCTGGAGGCGGCTCCGGTGGCAAATGAGGACATCAGGAACTGGTTCACGGAGCGTGGACTCCTTTGGGGGGAGGGGCTCGCTACGGGGAGCGGCGGCAGGCACAGGTGTACGATTCAAGGGGATTTGCCAGTTCGCCCGAGGACCGAATTCCTTGTCAGATCACCGCTGAGGCCACATTCTTCCGGTTACATGGCATGGATGGTCCGTTTGGAGTCGATGGAGGGTCGGTATGATCGGCCGACTTGCTTCCTTCCCTCCTCCCTCGAGATGGATGACCACTCATGCCGATCATGCTGCCAATATTGACCATTCTCTCTGTGCTTGGATCTGCCGCGACGACACCGCAGCAGCGTGATGGTTGGCATGCGGAGCGGCATCAAGGTATCAATGAAGCCGTCGCGAGTCGTCAGGGTGCGGTCGATCTGGTGTTTGTGGGCGACTCGATTACACAGGGCTGGGAGGGGGCAGGCCGCACCATCTGGGAGGAGGCGTACAGTCCACGCCGTGCGGTCAATCTCGGCATCAGCGGCGACCGGACTGAGCATGTGCTGTGGCGACTTGATCACGGCAATCTCGACGGCATCACTCCAAAGGTCGCCGTAGTGATGATCGGAACCAACAACATCAGTCACAACGCTCATTCCACCGACGAGGTACTCGATGGAGTTCAGGCGGTGGTAAAACGCATTCGCGAGATCAGTCCAAATACACGTGTACTGCTGTTGGATATATTCCCCCGAGGCGCACACTTCAATCAAGATCGTGGTCGCATTACACAGATCAACCAGGCCCTTGCGCGTCTGCATGATGAGGAGAGTGTCGTGTACCTGCCGATCGGTCATGTGTTCATCGATGATGATGGCGCCATCACTCCTGAGATCATGCCGGATTCGTTGCATCTCTCGACAGAGGGATATCGTCGCTGGCGGAACGCCATGGAGCCGGCACTGCGATCCATGCTCAGCGAGGATGACACGAAGGGGGCCAAGTAATGGCGGGTCCGAGACTCAGTGACCGACTGAAGTTCGCAAGCAAATTCGCGACACATGGTCGAAAGATCGCGAGCATCGCCCCATCGAGTCGCTGGCTCTCACGGGCGATGTGCAAGGACATCGACCCGACCCGACCGCAAACCATTCTGGAACTTGGTGCCGGCACTGGACCGGTCACAGAAGTGATTCAGCAAACCATGCATCCGGAAAGCAGATTCATTTCCGTAGAAGTGGATGATGAGCTTCACGCAATCGCAAAAAAGCGCTGTCCGAACGTGGAGATCATTCACAGAAGTGCTGGAGATATTGACGGAATACTCGATGCGTGTGGAATGGATTCGGTGGATTGCTTCTTGTCCTGTCTTCCTGTACCAAGCCTTCCGCAGGAGGTGAATCGTCAGATTCTGGACACATGGTTCAGGCGGTGCACATCCGGGACATTCACGCAGATTACGCAAATTCCCTGGTATTACATGTCGATGTACAAACGCGTCTTCAAAGAGGTCTCGTTTTCACTTGTGGCGATGAATTGTCCGCCAGCGGGGGTGTACCACTGCAGATCTCTGCGAGCAGACTACGCCTCGCTGGAGCGATTGCCCGGGAAGTAGCAGCCATGCATGTGACGCGACGATTCTGGATTCACCTCGCAGTGATCTGTATGACATCACTTGGTGGTTGCAAGCCATCGAATTCCGATTCACCGGAATCGCAGGCAACGAGAATCGCCAGTCTCAGCCCGGCCATGACCATGACACTACAGCAGGCCGGACTCGGGAAGCACATCGTTGGGCGGTCGGCCTTCTGCCGCGATGTCGAGCAACTTCCCACAGTGGGGGACCTTCAACGAGTGAACCCCGAGCAACTGGTCAGACTCACACCCTCACATGTGTTCATTCAGCGACCTCTGGAAAGTGTGGATCGGGGTCTTCGACAATTGGCCCAGTTGCACGGATGGACAATCGTGGCGCAGCGGCTGGTTGATCTACACGATGTTGCGGAATTGGTGAGGAGGCTGCCGGTCATCTTCCCGGCAGCAGGCATCAATGAGAAATGCGATCAATTGATGACCGAGATCGAGGATGCCCTCCAGTTGGTTGAAATGACCGCGTCACCCAGCGTCCTGATCGTCACCCCGGGTCCATCCCCACTGGCTTGGGGAGGAGACACCTATCTCGGGCAACTTGTCGAGGCCGCTGGTGGCACCAACCTGCTTCCCGACAGCGAGTGGCGTTCACTTTCGCTGGAGGACATCGTGCGACTGCACCCCGATCTTCTGCTAGTGCCTGCGGACGGTGATCCCGGCGATCTCACAGCCCTGCAGGCGGCGGTTGGAACGGATTGCCTCCGGGTCCTCTCGTGTTCTGCGATCGATGTACCCGGTCCCCATCTGGCTACCCTAGCGCCGCAGATCCGTTCAATTCTCAGTTCCTATACTTACCCCCCATGACAACACGCAAGGGCGTCACTCTCACTGGCGGTACGTCACATCATCTACGACAGCCGGGTCGGCGACATCACCCCTGATGAACGACAATCGCCCCCCAAGACTCGCTAGATTCGTCATTGTGCCGCTGTATGTCAGCCAATCGAGCACCCGAATAGACCAATCTGGGTGATCCTCAGCGATCATGCGGACGTATTGGGACCCAATGAAGCCCGCGCCGCCCGTAATCAGGATGGTGACTGGAGACTCCATGTCAAATGGATGATATGGTTGAAGTACGTACTATCCCGCGTTCAGGCGGTTGGATCGGCCGTAGAATGAGGTTTCTGCTGATGGCTTTCTGCGATTCCTACCCTCACCGGGCACTGTCGAGAGGTGTGTATATGAATGTTTGCATCAACATCGTCAATGGTCTCACCGGTTCTTGCCGATTGGCGGCGGTTACCGGCATCATGCTCGTGGGCACACCTGCCTTTGGTGAGCATGTCATGGAGCACGTCGGTGACTTTGGTGCCTCTGCTGATGATCCGACTTCGGATGGCAATCCAGACGCGTTGTACCGCGATACCCGCACTGGAGAGGTCGTCATTCTGTACATGCACGACGGTGTAGATCGCCTGTTGACGCCTGCGGATCTGAATGCCGACGGCGGGGTGTTTTTCGGAGAGGGCACGATCGGCGCTATCAATGTGATAGACGACGAAACCATCTATGAAAATGCAGCCGACGAGCGGATTGCCATCGTCGACCATTGGGGGACTGGCGGACAGGGATTTGAGGCATCATTCGATATCACCGGGCCGGTCATCGAGATCGAAGTGACTGATGGTGGGTATGGCTACCACGATACCGGAATAGGGTATTTCGATATCGATGAGACTGGCACCGATGGGTCGGGGCTTGATCTTCTGTACTCGACGTTGGCTGGGACGCCTGGCGAAGTGCGAAAGGTCGTCATTATCAATGGGGGCAGCGGGTATGAACCCGGCGCTGAATTGGCGGTACTCAACGCCAATCTGCTTGGACACACTGGGGATCCGTTTGCGGGAATCGCCTACGTAAACGCCGAGGGTGTAGTAGATCGAGTTGATATTGCCGAACGTGGTTCCGACTTCATCGACACTCCGGCGCTCACCGTACTTCCTGCCCCCGAGCAAGGATCCGGACTTGAACTGCGGGCTTTTCTGGCTGGTGCCATTGACAGAGTGTTGTTCGCTCCCGGGAATCCAAATGCAGGCGGCAGTGGGTACACAAGCGACCCGATTCTGACGCCACAGGGCGATGGTGAGAATTTTGCGTACCGCATGATCCGAAGGGGTCCAATCAATGGCGGGACCATCGTGAATCCCGGAAGTGGATATGTCGTTCCACCAGCGATGGCCGTCGGCGGTCTTGATTTCGATGTCGATCTACAGGCGGTGCTCTGGGAGGATTTGGACGCCGACGATCAGCCCCTTGGTGATGTCACCGGTCGTGTGGTGTTGACCGACCCTGATGGCTCACCCGTCAGTTTGATAGGCAGAGAATGGCACACCTATCCTGGAGATGTCGATGGGGATGGAGATCTCGACTTTCTGTGGAGACGATCCGCGAACGATGCGCAAAGCCATCGGATGCAACTTTGGATCATGGAGGGTGCGCACAGAGTTGAAAATCTGGAACTTGACCCGCCAGACCTCGGCTGGAAGCCATGGAAACTGGCTGATCTGAATGGCGATCGTGCAAGGGATTTGATTTGGTGGGATCCAGATACCGGCTCACTTGCTGTCTGGGATATCGATCCATCGGCCCCCGGCTCCGTTGGTGATGACGTTTGGATCACGGGGAACGGGCAGACGCGTAGCTGGGCTTGGCGACCATGGGTCGTTCTGCCAGGCATTGTTGGCGAGAATGATCGAATCCTGTGGCGGAATCGCGGTGGCACCCGTCACTTTGTAGCGGTGGACTATGCGGAGCGAGATCCATCCACAATCGTCTCGGATGTTCCCATAACGGACTCTTCGGGTGCCGTTGTCCTGCCGTTACAGAGTTGGCTGCCGTGGAGGGTTGGCGATTTCAACGGTGATGGAAATGCCGGAGACATCATCGCGATCGAAACATCAACAAGCCGCCTAGGTATCTGGCAGATGGACGACACTGTCCTGCTCGACAGCGGGTATCTGACTTGGACCGACCGGGAGATCCTTGAGCGAGGCCGCCCACGGGCCCCGGTGATTCATGGATCTACTGGCACGATCACTGTTGGGACAAAAAAAGGAGCCTTGATCGAACTTGGTGCTCGGGCGACGGCTGCAACGCCACCAGACAGTGACGAGTTGTCCTCATTGACATCGCTCTTGGATGAGTTTGCAGATGCCGATGATGTGGATGTTCCCGGACTGATCGATCAGGTAGAAGACCTGCTTGAAGGCTCCACTGCACTTGTCGGCTACATGCTTGATCCGCTTCATGCCACTCAGTTGCTCGGAGATCTTCCGGAATTTGTTCAGCACTCGATCGAATTGCAGATCGCCTCACTCGCTGATCGTACTGCTGTCGCTGATGTCTCCACACACGTCCTGCGCGGATACCGTGTGGTGGACATGACTGGCGTGGTGGATGATTCAACACCGAGTTTGCAGCCGTTGCCGGATGAGGGTGATGACAGCGTTGGTGGTGAAGACGACGGTGGCGGTGGCGACGGTGGTGGCGGCGGAGGCGACCCGTTCGGCGGTGGCGGCGATGGCGGCGGCGATGGCGGCGGCGATGGCGGCGATGGCGGCGGTGGCGGCGATGACGGTGGCGGTGGCTCTGGCGGTCTTCCGGACGACTTCTGGGACACCTTCGATCCCGGTGATGAAAGTACATGGCCCCCGGGTATCGATACGTTCGAGGAACTGTTGGAGTGGTTGATCAACAACCCCGACCCCACTTGATCCAGCCTCCCCTACTCTGGTACCGCGTTCAGAGGGATTGAATCCGCTAGAATCCACGATTCACGCGGAGACTTCCCCATGACGCACGACCCTATTCCCCTGCTCGATTTGAAGGCCCAGTACGCGAGTATTCGCGACGAGATCGAACCGCTCCTGCGGAACGTCGCAGACACGCAGTGGTTCATCGGGGGACCACACCTAGATGCCTTTGAGACCTCATTGGCCGAGTACTGTGGCGCGAAGCACGCCGTCGGATGCGCCAGCGGATCGGATGCCTTGCTGCTCTCACTCATGGCCTTGGGGGTCGGGGCCGGCGACGAGGTGATCTGCCCCTCCTACACCTTCTTTGCAACGGCAGGCTCGATATGGCGGCTTGGCGCCAGACCCGTGTGGGTGGATATCGATCCGGTGACCTACAACTGCACCCCCGAGAGTGTGCGAGCGGCGGCTGTGACCTGCACCTCCCTGAAGGCCATCATGCCCGTGCATCTGTTCGGACAGACCGTCGATATGTGCGGTATGATCGCGGTAGCCGAGGATCTCGGTGTACCGCTCATCGAGGATGCAGCTCAAGCAATCGGATCGCGTGACACGACCGCCGCTGCTGCCGGATCGCGGGGCACCACCGGGTGTTTCAGCTTCTTTCCTTCGAAGAACCTCGGCGGCTTTGGCGATGGCGGCATGATCACGACCAATGACAGAGGTATTGCGGACCACCTGCGGCGACTTCGGAATCATGGCATGGATCCGAAGTACTACCACCACGAGGTCGGCCTCAACAGCAGGCTCGACGCCATGCAGGCAGCTGTTTTGAACGCCAAACTTCCCCACCTTGATGCGTGGTCGGATGCTCGGGCCGCCAATGCGTCGCACTATGACCAGATGTTTCACGAGGCAGGCGGCGGGGATACAACGGCATCACTCGGCGAGTGCCGGTTGCCGATCCTGACGCCTGCGCGGCCCGAAGCACCTTCGCGTCACATCTACAACCAGTATGTGCTGCGTCTCCCTGCGTCGCTACGGGACGATCTTCGTGCCCATCTCGTGGACCAGAAGATCGGTCACGATGTCTATTACCCGGTTCCGCTTCATGTGCAGGAGTGTTTCCTCGGACTGCCCGCCACCGAACTTCCCTGGACCGAGCAGGCGGCTGCCGAGAGTATCGCCATTCCGATCTATTCCGAGCTCACCGAGTCGCAGCGAACCCGCGTGGCTGAGACGATCATCACCTTCGTGCGTACTCACGCAGCCGTCGGTGTCTGACGTTTCCTGCTGGGATTGGGCGGTGCTTCAGGCCGGCACACTTCGTCTTGATGGCGGCGGTATGTTCGGAGTGGTACCGCGGGCAATCTGGTCGCAGCTCACGCTGCCGGATGACGCGAACAGAATCGGCTTGCAGACGAACTGTCTTCTGCTCCGATCCGATGATCGCATAGTGCTCGTGGAAACCGGCTGTGGAGACAAGTGGTCCGCCAAGACACGAACGATCTTCGCAATTGAGAATCGGACGATCATCGACGCGCTCGGCGGGCAGGAGGTGCCGCCCAGTGATATCACCGATGTGATGGTGACGCATCTGCACTTCGATCATGCAGGCGGTCTTACAAGAGTTGATGGCGACGATGTTGTTCCGGTATTTGAAAATGCGGCAGTGCATGTACAGGGACGCGAATGGGAAGATGCTCTCGCCAATCGATCCACCATGACCGGCACATATCTCCGCACCCATCTCGATCCAATCGCAGATCGCGTGAGCCTGCTCGACGGCGAGCAGGTCATACTTCCGGGGGTGCGTTCGTGGCCGATGCCCGGTCACACGTGGGGGCAGCAGGCCGTGTTGATCGACACCGCCGACGGCGTCGTGTGTTTTCCCGGCGACGTCTGCCCCACCCGTCACCACGTCGGCGCTCCTTACAGCATGGGCTACGACATGTTGCCGTATCAGAACATGCTCTCCAAACGCCTGTTGCTCGAGCGGTCCGTGGCGGAGTCATGGACGCTGGTGCTCGACCACGATCCGGACCATGCTGTATTTCGGGTGCATGCCGACGGGGATTGGTATTCGCTGGAGGCGATTGTGCCCTGACGCGTCAAACGGTCGGCAGGATATGCTCTGGTGCTTCCAGAAGTCCTTTGATCGTCGTCAGGAATCTGGCCGCTTCGGCACCGTCTACGACGCGGTGGTCGCACGAGAGGCTCATGGGCAACACAAAGCCAGCGTAGAAGGCGCCGTCTTTGGTCAGCACCTGCTCGCGGGCACGTCCGACACCAAGGATGCCTACTTCCGGGTAGTTGATGATCGGTGTCGTGAACATGCCGCCGCAGTTGCCGACGCTCGAGACGGTAAACGTGCCACCGCTGAGATCCTCACGGTCGATCGTGCGATCACGGCATTCCTTGGCAAGTTCCGAGACGCGGTCGGCGAGTTGCACGAGACCAAGTGCGTCGGCGTTCTTCACAACCGGGACCATGAGTCCGTGATCAGTATCCACTGCGCAGCCGAGATTCACGATGCTTCGAATCTGGATTTCTTCGACGAAGTCATCCACCGTGCAATTCATCCGTGGATGCGTTCGAAGGGCCTTGCACACGGCAGCCAGTACGAAAGGAAGCGGACTGATTCGGCGGCCGAGCAGTGTTTCAAGGCCCTTGCGTCGCTTCTCTAGGTCGGTGATGTCGGCCTCTTCGTTTACGGAGAAGTGAGCGGCCGTCCGCAGTGAGTGCTGCAGCGCTTCGGCGATCTTTCGCCGGACACCTCGGAATGGGATCCGCTCGGAAATGCCTTCGATGGGCTGCGCAACCCGTGTGGCGATTGCGATTTCTTCCTGAGCGGGAGACGAGATCGGAGTGATGGCGGCAGGCCCTTCCACATGCGATTGAATGTCCGAGGCCGTGACGCGGCCGCCACGGCCTGTTCCAGAGACAACATCGATGTCGACATTCAGATCGCGGGCAATGCGGCGAACGGATGGTGTGGCCAGCGAACGATCGTCCGTGGGAGAGGCTGTAGGTGTTTCGGGTTTCCGATGAAAGCCGGGAGGCACAGAGAGTGCTTCGCTGACACTGCCGACAACCGTGCCAGCATCCTCGCGAGCAGCGACATCAATGACTTCTGCAGCAACCGACTCTGGGGCCGCATCGCCGATGTCGTACGTCACCAACGCCGATCCAACCAGAATGATGTCACCGACGTTGCCGTTGAGTTCCTTGATTGTCCCGGACCACGGGCTCGGCACTTCGACGAGTGCCTTGTCCGTTTCCATCTCGGCAAGCGTTTGGTGCTCCTTGACCATATCGCCCGGTGAAACCTTCCAACTGATCAGTTCGGCCTCGGTCACGCCCTCACCGAGGTCCGGCAGCAGGAAGTGCGATCGATCATCTGGTTGCTTCATCACCATTGAATGCAATCCTCTCGGCTTCAGTAGGCCGCAGTTTCACTGATCGCCTTGCCGATTCGCTCGGCGTCCGGCATGTAGTCGAGTTCGAGTTTGTAGTATGGCATGATCGTATCGAAGCCGGTCACTCGCTGAACCGGAGCTTCGAGGCGCAAGAAACACTGCTCCATGATACGAGCCGAGAGTTCGGCGCCGATTCCACAACTCATCGGAGCTTCGTGCACGACGACTGCGCGGCCGGTCTTGCAGACCGACGCGGCGACCGTGTTCATATCAAACGGATTGATGGTGCGAAGGTCGATGAGTTCAATATCGCGTCCCGATGCCTCGATCGCGTTCATGCACTGCACGACCGTGGCACCCCACGAGACCATCGTCATTTCACATCCTTCGCGGACGACGCGAGCCTTGCCGATAGGCAGGGTGTACTCGTCCTCGGGTACCTCCTCGCGGAAGGCCCGGTAGATACGCTTGGGCTCGAAGAAGATCACCGGGTCCGGGTCGCGGATCGCGCTGGTTAGCAGACCCTTTGCGTCATACGGCGAAGACGGCATGACGACCTTTATGCCCGGGTTGTGCGTAAAGATCGCTTCGGGGCTGTCGCTGTGCAGTTCAGGGGCGTGGATGCCGCCGCCGACCGGTACGCGGATCGTCAGCGGCGCAGTGAGACCCGCGCGGGTCCGCGATCGCATGCGGGCGGCGTGTGTGCAGATTTGATCGTAGGCGGGGGCGAGGAAACCTTCGAATTGGATTTCAGGAACGGGGCGCAGACCGCCCATCGCAAGTCCAATGGCAGTGCCGATGATGCCGGATTCGGCAAGCGGCGTGTCAACGACCCTGCGAGATCCGAATCGCTCATGCAGTCCTTCGGTTACGCGGAAGACGCCACCGTTGATGCCGATGTCTTCACCCATCAGCATCACACGATCGTCCTTCTCCATTTCCTGACTCAGGGCGAGGTTGATGGCCTGTACAAGTGTGAGGTTTGCCATGGTGCGTGCGCCTTTCCGGGTCAGGATCCAGATCCGTCGATGCCCTGTCCAAGGCTGCTTGTGCGAAGTGTGCGACGCTGGAGATCGAGTACGGGCGGTATTTCCGAGTACATCCAGGCGAACATGTCGTCAGTGGTCGGTGGCTCGATACCACCCGCCCGCTCGACCACACCCTTGACATAGATCTCATTCTCCGTTCGCAAGGCCTGCTCCCGGCCTTCGTCCCAGAGATCCCTCTGCTCAAGCCACTTTCGCAGCCGGATCATGGGGTCTCTCGCAGACCATTCGTCCACGACGTCCTGATCGCGGTAACGACGGGCGTCATCTGCTGTCGTATGATCACCGAGCCGATAGGTAATTGCTTCGATGAAGGTCGGCCTGCTCTCGGTGCGGGCGCGGGTTGCTGCATCGCGAATGACCTTGACCATGGCGAAGAGATCATTTCCATCGACCTGCACGCAGTGCATTCCGTAGGCGAGGCCCCGCTGGGCAAGCGTGGGGGCCGAGCAGTTGATCGCGGTCGGTGTGGAGATGGCCCACGAGTTGTTCTGACATACGAACACGACTGGCAGGTCGAGATTCGCTGCAAAGTTCATCGCCTCATGGAAGTCGCCCTCGCTTGTGGCGCCGTCCCCAAAGAAGGTGCAGGCAATGCCGTCCTCGCCGCGATACTTCGATGCCCATCCCAAACCAACGGCGTGCAGCATCTGTGTGCCGATCGGAATTGCCAAGGGCGTGGCGCGGACGGAGATGTTATTGCCCCGCTCATCGCCCATCCAGTGCAGGAGAATCTTCTCGGGATCGACACCCCGCCAGAACAGCCCCGCGTTCTCGCGGTAGCAGGTAACCATCCAATCCTTGTCTTCAAGCGCGTAGGCAGCACCGAGCGAGGTGGCCTCCTGCCCGCGATTCTCCGGATAGGTTCCCATTCTGCCTGATCGCTGCAGTTTGAAGGCGATCTCGTCGAAGTGCCGGCACATGCTCATGTGGCGATACAACTTCACCACGTCATCGTCAGGGATGAGACCCTGCGCAAGCGACTCATCAAACACGCCGTGTTCATCGAGAATCGAAACCCGTTCAATGGCGATCTCGAATGCGCAATCAACTGGCATGCATGGGCTCCTTCCCGGTGGTTGGTCCTGCCGCAAATCGGCACTCCGCTACAGCAATGGCCGCGTGATGCGTTGATGGGCAATCGGCGGCTGCGTCGAGGATTTCCAGAGTCGTCTCTTCGATGGCTTCATTGCGGAGGTCCAGTTCTTCGCGACTGTACCCGAGATGCAGTCCGGCCAGCCAGATCAGACCGCCCGCGTTGGCGACGAAGTCCGGGGCATACAGGACGTCCTCCTGAGCGAGCGAGATTCCTTCACGTGCAGGGTCCACGAGAATATTGTTGGCGGCACCGCAGACAATACCGGCTTGGAGCCGACGCACTTCATCCGGCCCAATCACCGCTCCGAGGGCGCAGGGGGCGAGAATGTCGCAGTTGGCCTGCAGGATGTGCGTGGCATCCACCGCGTCTGCGCCAAACGAGGCGACGGCTTCTGCGACGCGTGTTTCGTTGATGTCGGCCACGGTGAGCAAGGCGCCCTCGCCGTGCAGGATTCGGCAGAGATCCATTCCGACATGGCCGAGGCCCTGTACGGCGACGCTCAAGCCGGCGAAGTCTGGATCCTTCCCGCGGTGCCGCAGACACGCCTTCATCGCGTTGAAGGTGCCCTGCGCGGTGAACGGCGAGGGATCTCCGCCGGTTGAAACGGTCTCGCCACCCATGGCATGGTCCGTTTCCATCGCCATCCAGTCGATGAATTGTGGGTTGAGGCCGACGTCCTCTGCCGCGATGTAGTCACCCGAGAGCGTGTTTACAAATCGTCCCATGGCTCGCGCCTCGGCTTCGGTAGCGGGGTGCCCACGCTCGGGAAGCAGAATGATGCTCTTGGCGCCGCCCATGGGCAGGCCCGCGCAGGCGGCCTTGCAGGACATACTTTCGGAGAGCCGCAGCACATCGAAGATGGCTTCTTCTTCGGTGGCGTAGTGCCAGCGGCGGGTGCCGCCGAGGGCCGGGCCGAGTTTGGTTGAGTGAATTGCAATGATGGCGCGGAGACCGGTGTCGGCGTCCTGATGGAAACACACTCGCTCGTGGCCGTGATCCATCATCTGCCCGAATACATGCACGGTATGCCCTCCTCCTGGGATCCCAGGGTCAACTTCCTTGTTTGAAGATCTGCTCGAATTCGGCGGCGATGGACCCTCCGCCGAACTGTTGGATGTTCTCGGTATCGACGGGCCGCCCCTTGCCGCGGGCTTCCTCGACCGGCGTCATCTCCGGGATGTGGTAGTCGCCGTGCGGCATCGACGGCAATTCGCTCCACGCCGCGTCGGCGCATCGCTGCATCGTGGTGTCGATGTTGTCTCGCAAGGCGCGGATCTCGCTGCGAATCTCGTGGGCAGCCATGGCGACGCAATGGTCGACGATGGACCGATCGTGCTCAAGCGAGACACCATCGAGTCCATTTTCAATGTCTCGATCGTATTTGGAGAGCACAGATGTGAGGGCGAACAGCCAGACAGAGCACCAGCTGAGCCGTCGCTGCACCATTTGGGCCGTGACAAGATCTTCGCCGTGATTCTTGAAGGCCATTTTGACCTGATGGCTGAACTCACGGGTCAATGCTTCGAGTTCGTCCGCGTGATGCCGTAGCGACGGGTGCAACCTGGTGATCTTCGGCGCCGGTGGGCGAACGCCGAGGAAAAGTTGCACACCGATCTTCATCGCGGCCCCCATGTGCTTCATGGGATTTGCCTTGACGCCGAGCATGTACTCACCGAGTTGCTTGGAGCCGTAGGCGAAGATGAACGAGTGCATGACCTCGTTGGCGCCTTCGACGATGCGGTTGATACGGGAGTCCCGCCAGAGCCGCTCGACCGTGGCTTCGGTCATGTAGCCCTCGCCTCCCATGATCTGCAGGGCACTGTCACAGGTTCGGAAACCCATCTCCGAGCAGAAGACCTTGCAGATTGCCGTCTCGACCATGATGTCTTCGTCGCTGCGATCGACGAGGCCGGTGGTCATGTAGAGCATGGCATCCATGGCGTAGCACTGGGCCGCCATCTGGGCGATGTGATCACGAATGAGATCGAATTCGCCGATGGGCCGGTCGAACTGGTATCGGAGTTGTGCCCACTTGAGCGCCTGCTTGTATGCCGACACGCCGGCCCCAACCATGCCAGCGGCGAGGGTGCATCGCCCATAGTTCAGGCAGGTCAAGGCGATCTTGAGGCCCTGTCCCTCCTTGTAGAGCAGGTTGGCCCGGGGCACCTTGACGTCGGTGAAGCGAATCCGCGCCTGCCAGGTACCGCGAATGCCGCACTTGGATCTATTCGAACTGAAGATGTCGATGCCATCCATGTCCGGTGTCACGATCAGCGCCGTGACTTTGTCCTTCTCCTTGCCGGTTCGTGGATCGACCAATTTCTGTTTGGCCATCACGGTGAACATGCCCGAGAGGGCGGCGGAGGTGGCCCATTTCTTCTCGCCGTTGAGGATGTAGTACTCGCCGTCCTCGCTGACTTCACAGCGAGATTCCTGCCCTCCGGCATCGCAGCCGACATTGGGTTCGGACAGGCAGAACGCGCTGAGCATGTCATTGGAGATCCGCGGGAGCCAGTACTTCTTTTGTTCTTCTGATCCAAAGAGCGTGACGGCTCCGCAGCCGATCGACTGGTGGGCGGAGACCACGACGGCGGTTGAGCCGCAGGTGCGGCCGATTCGCTCGAGTACTCGGTTGTAACTGGTCACACCAAACCCACCACCGCCGTACACCTGCGGAGCGATCATGCCCATCACGCCGGTTTCAAAGAGCCGCTTGAGTACCCAGTACGGGATATCCTGCATACGATCGATCTCGTTGGCGGGATGCTCGTTCTCAAGGTAGTCATCGAGTTCGGCGAGCATCTGATCACACCGAGCCGTTTCTTCGGCGGAGGCTTCGGGATACGGGAACACATCCCGCTCAAGGATGTTGCCCCAAAAGAGGTTTTTGCAGAAGCCCATCTCCTCGGGCTCGGGGCCGAGCATCTCTTCGGCCGCTTTGATCTGCTTGATGTCTCGGGCGTCGACGTTCTTGAGACTGTCGGCGAGAGAGGGTTTGGTACTCATCAATGCACTCCAGTGGATTCCAAAAGATTACTTTCGGTGCTAAACGCTCTTTGCTAGAAAGGCCTGTAACAGCCGCGTGGTATGTTCGGTATTTCGAAGGGACACGAGTCCTTTGCGTTCCATGTCGAGTCCGGCGGCGAGGCCGTCCTTGATGCCGGTGGCAACGCAGTGAGCCACGACCTTGGCTGCTTCCTCGGTGTCCATGGCGTGTCGGATGTGGTCGACCTCGGCAAGGAGCATCTCCTCATCGCAGCAGGCGATGGTGCGCGGGAAGTCGGACGGGTTCAGTGAAGCTGCCAGCGCGCGGCTGGCATCCTCCAGATCGTCCTCGACCAGCATGTCGCACAGCCCTTCGGGCATGGACTCGCTCAGGAAGGGTATGCCTGAAGCAATCGCGGGAACGCTGAGGTTCGGTTCGACGCGGGCGGGCAGCAACTGGGTTCCGCCCCATCCCGGGCAGAGACCGAGCGAGGCTTCTGGCAGGCCGATCGGGTAGGGCTTGCCGCGCATCGACTGCTTGCTGGCGACGATGCCGTGACAGTGCATCGCCAGTTCCAGCCCTCCGCCGAGCGTGGCGCCGCAGACGGCGGCGATGACAGGGAAGGGCAGGGCGGCGAGGCGGCCGAAAGTATGCTGACCTTCGGTGAGATAGGCGTCGAGTTGCTCGTCGCTGAGCGTACTGATCTCCTTGAGGTCGGCACCTGCAACCCAGACCCGCTGATCGCGGCTCCGTACGATCAACAGTGATGGTGGATCGGACTCGAGCCTGTCGATCGTGGCTTCAAGCCGAGCGATCATCAAACGATCGAGGACCACAACGCTTTGGTGTGGTGCTTCAAGCCACAGGACGGCACTGCCATCAGCGGCGCGATCGAGTGGAAAGGTCGTGGTGGGAGAGATGGCGGTCATTGTGTGGAAAGTACTCCTGAGATCCGTCTGACGGGTGGAGGCGGCGCGGGTCGCAGCGAGTGCGGCATGGGCCCAGCAGGCTGAAATGTCGTCGTCGCTTTCACGCCTTCCGGTGGCGATCACAGCGGCTCAAGCGGGCTTTTGGCCCCTCCTCAAGCCATAACAGAGACCACCGGATCCCCTTTGGCGAGACCGCCCATGATAACAAGAAGAACGCTTCTCTTGGAGCCTCGGCTACCTCGAAAAGAGCTTCTTGAGCCGCGTTTGAGCCTCATCTCCGGCGATGACTTCGGTTGACAAGATGGCACCTCGCTCCAGAAGTTCCAGCGGGACCGGGCCCTCCAACTCGTTGAGCCACGCCTTGGTAGCGGCCATGGCGTGGCGGCCGCCGCTTGCAAGCGTCTCGGCCAAGTCCATCGTGAGCCGCTCAAGTTCAGACCGCTCAACGAGTCGGTCGATCAAGCCGTTGTTCAGTGCAGCCACCCCGTCCATGGTGCCACCCTGCAGCAGCATGGCCCGAGCCGGACCGGTGCCGATCTTGCGGACGAGCCATGGCGCAACGACGGCCGGGCAGACTCCAAGGCCGACCTCCGGGTATCCGAGTTTGGCTTCTGGATGTGTTATGGCCAGATCGGCAACCGCAGCGAATCCACACCCACCGCCGATGGCGGCGCCCTGTATGCGGGCGATGACCGGAACGGAGAGTTGACGCAGGCGCCATGTGGCGCGGCCGAGTCCGCTGAGCATGCCCCCCATGGCATCAACGTCCTCAAGCACACCACGTAGATCCATACCAGCGCAGAACGACTTGCCTCGACCGCCGAGAATGAGTACTCGCATGTCCCGGTCCTGTTCGAGTTCGTCGAGCGCGAGGTGCAACGCCTCAATCAGTTCGGGCGACAGCGCGTTGTGTTTCTCGGGCCGATTGAATTCGGCGGTGACAATCGTGCCGGCGCGGGTGAGATCAACCAGTGGCATGGGACAGAGCATACCGCCCCGGCGATCCCTCTACTCCCAAGGCGTACCCACGAGTTCCCGAAGCGCATCACCGGGCCGCTCATGCTTCAGCAGGGTCTCGCCGACCAAGAAGCGGCGAACGCCGTGCCGAATCATCCGCTCGATGTCCGCTGGCGTCTTGATGCCGGACTCGGTTACGAGGATGTCGCAGTGATCTTCGACCAGTTCCAGCATCCGGATGGTGTGGCCGACGTCGGTTTTCATGGTGGCGAGATTTCGGTTGTTGATGCCCAGCAGCATGTATCCCGGGTGTGGGAAGCCCACGTGCCGGCGAACCCGCAGCAGGTGTTCCATGTCGTGCACCTCGACCAATGTCGTCATACTCAGTTCATGGGCCAGAATCAGCATGTCCATGAGCTGACCTTCGGAGAGGCACTCAGAGATCAGCAGGACCGCATCGGCACCCGCTGCACGGGCCTCCCAGATCTGATAGTGGTCGATCAGGAAGTCCTTGCGGAGCACGGGGATTCTGACGGCTTCCTTGATTGCCGCGATCGTGTCGAGTGAGCCGCCAAAGAAGCGTTCATCCGTGAGGCATGAAATCGCGACAGCACCCGCATTTTCGTACTGTAGGGAGATGCATACGGGATCGTACTTCTCACGGATGACCCCTGCGGAGGGACTTTGACGCTTGACCTCGGCGATGACATTGATGCCGCCGGGTCCGTTGCCGGTTGAGACCGCTGCGAAGAAGTTGCGGGGCGGGGGAGCGTCTGCCACCTCCTTCTGCAATTGCTCGAGCGAGCACTCCAATTGCCGCGATGCAACCTCGTTCCGCTTGTGCTCGACGATGGTTTGGAGGGTGATGGGCGTGCTCATGGTGGTACCGGTCGGTGGGGTGTGGGGAGCGACTATAGCCGCGCCGACCGAACTGACGGTGCCAGAAACGGTAGATCCGGCTACGGGAACGCCACTCTGGGCCTTCGTGGCGGGCGGAATCGCAGCGGCGATCTTTGCCGGGTCGGGCTGGGGGCGGCTCAGGCGGGTGCCCGTGCGACCTTGGCGGTTCGGGCCCGGTGCGGGGGTACTGACATATGTGTTGGCGGTTCTTGCGGGCGCGGTGATGGGGGGCGTGGTCGCTGTCGTGATGGGTATCGACCCCGCGGAATCACCCACGCTCGGCGAACTGTTGCCGGTCATGCTCGCAAGTTGGGGTGGACAGCTTGCTGCTGCATGCTGCCTTCCTTGGGTGCGAGCGGTGGTTGATCCGCCGATGCCCGGGGATACCCGCCGAATGCCTCGCCGTGGCGTCGTATGCCCAGACCGCCGCCGCAGCCGCCTCTACGCGGGGCTGGTGGGGCTGGTCGGTTTGCTGCTGTTCTGGCCCATGACCCTCGCCGCCGCCGGCATCGCGGGCATGCTGTGGCAGTCATTGAGTGGAGACCCACCATCCACCATGGCGCACGAGTTGCTGCGGCAGTTCGAGGCTGAGCCATCCACGGCAATCAGGCTGGGAATGGCAGCCTCGGTCATCGTGTTCCCGGCGGTGATCGAGGAGATCCTGTACCGCGGCCTGCTGCAGGAGTCGTTTCGGCGAGCCAACTTGTTCGGTTGCGGAGCCCCGTGGCAGTCGGTCGTGCTGGCGAGCCTGGTGTTCACGGCGATGCATGTCGGGGCGGTCGATCCACATGGTCTGGCAGGGCTGTTCGTGCTGTCGCTGGGATTCGGCTGGGCATATGCCAAAACGGGTCGCTTGACGGCCTCGATCACCATGCACATGGTGTTCAATGCCGGCAATCTGGTCTTCGTGATGTGATCCAGAATGGATCCCGCGAGGGCTCACTGTTTCGTATCCTCTGCTCTCCATGAGCCACACCCACCGCATCCTCACCGGCGATACGCCTACCGGCAACCTCCACATCGGCCACTGGGTCGGCTCGGTCAGGCGGCGGGTCGAGTTGCAGGAAACCCACGACTGCTACTTTCTGATCGCCAACCTGCACGCCTACACTACAAGGGCCGATGCCCCGCAGGATGTGCACCGCGATTCCATCGAGGTTGCCCGCGATGCGCTTGCCATGGGCATCGATCCAGAGAAGGCGGCTATCTTCTTGCAGAGTGAAGTTCCAGCGTTGTCTGAACTGACCTACCTCTTTGCGATGCTGCTGCCCTTCAACCGGGTAATGCGGAACCCGACGCTGAAGGACGAACTTACCGTCAAGGGACTCGCGGACAACTACTCGTTTGGCTTTCCGCTCTACACCGTCGGGCAGACAGCGGACATCCTGGCGTTCCGAGCACACAGTGTGCCGGTCGGTGAAGATCAGGTGCCGCATCTGGAACTCACCCGTGAAGTCGCCCGCCGCTTCAACAAGACATATTGCGGTGTTCCTGACAAAGCACTCGATGAAGATCACGAGTCGCTTGGCGGCGTATTCCCGATTCCAGTTGCAGATGTCGGCAAGATCGGTCGTCTGGTCGGTACAGACGGGCAGAATAAGATGAGCAAGTCGCTCGACAATACGATTCACGTCATTGATTCGGCCAAGCAGGTCAAGCAGAAGATCGGCAAGATCTACACCGGTCAGGACAGCCGCCAGCCGACCGATCCGGGCATCATCGACCCCGATGAGAATCCGCTCTTTCAGTATCTCGACGTCTTCGTTCACGACGAAGCGATGAAGGCTGACATCCGCGACAGGTACGAGCGAGGCGACAACATCGGCGATGGCGAAGTGAAGATGCTCGTCGCTGACGCGATCAACGAGTTGCTCGAACCGATGCGGGAACGCCGCAGGCAATATGAAGATGACGCCGTCGTACTCAAAGTCCTCAAGTCCGGTACCGCCCGAGCAATCGCCGCCACCGAGCAGACGCTCGACATGGTCAAGGAAGTCGCCGGAACAGGTTTTTTCGCCCGCACCCTGACGCTCAACTGAAAGTGGGGCCACGTGCCGCTCGGGGGCAATGACGCCCATCAACTTCTTCAGCGAGTGTCTCATGGGCGGTGTCTGACCTGTTTCTCCTCATTCACGCAGTACCCGTGGTTCAGCCGATATCGCCCAATGGCATGGACGCCCCCGAGAGAGATTGTTGCCCCTATGTGGACCTCGGCCACGCCCGCTGTGGTGACCGATTCCGCCTCGACAGCCTTGAGGAGGCGTTGGACACGTGTTTTTCGGACGATCATCGATGCTGCGCTGCCTTCGCCGCCATTCGGATGAAACACGGCAATGTCGGGCCCCCGCCCGTGCCCGTCATCATCACGGTGTCATCACATGAGCGGCTTCGACCAACCGGTACGTGACTTCCTGACTTGGCTTCGCGTCGAGGGCGGCCTGTCGGCAGCCACGTTGTCCGCGTATGGGCGGGACCTGCGCGATCTGGTCGAGGATATGTCTGAGCACGATGTCGTCGCGCCCGGTGATGTCGGCCCACGCGACCTCGCAGCGCATGTGCAGACCCTGCACCGCGATCGGGGCATGCAGCCGAGCAGCATCGCGCGGCATCTCTCCACGATCCGCATGTTCTTCAAATATCTCGAAGCCGAGCGGCGCATCGAGCGAAGCCCCGCCGGACCACTCGTACCTCCCACGCGGTGGAAGCGACTTCCGGGGGTGCTCTCTCCCAAGCAGATGCGGGCGCTCGTTGAAGCAGCCGAACCTGGAACAAGCAAACTCTGGCAGCGAGATCGCGCGCTCGTCGAGGTGATGTACGGTGCCGGACTTCGCGCCAGTGAGACAGGGACACTCCGGCTGAGCGATTGGAAGCAGGAACTCGCCGTCGTACTCGTCACCGGAAAGGGCGACAAGCAGCGGCTCGTTCCGATTGGTGGACCTGCGACCGAGGCTATTGAACGCTACTGCGAGGAACTGCGGCCACACCTGGTTCGATTTGATGACGGCCGTGACGAAGATCGGCTTCTGCTCTCACACACCGGCCGTCCGATTGAACGCGTCGCCGTCTGGCAGATCATTCGCCGCTTGGCGGTGCGTGCCAGCCTCGACAACGTGCACCCTCACATGCTCCGTCACAGTTTCGCCACACACATGCTGGCTGGCGGCGCCGATCTGCGTGTCGTGCAAGAACTGCTTGGTCATGCCGATATCGCCACGACGCAGATCTACACGCATATCGACCGATCCCGCCTGCGTGACGTTGTGCAGCAGTGCCTGCCGCGGAATCGCAAGTCTGCTTGATTCGCTGGAGCATGGGGATACCATGACGGCCATGCGATATGTCACAGTGCTTCTACTCTTGTTCTCCGGACTTGCGCCTTCGGCGGCGAGTGATGCCGAGGCGTTCAGGCAGGCGGGTATTGAACCCGTTGTGGCCCCGGCGGACTTTCTCGCCTTTGTGACAGATCTGCAACTTGGTCGTGATGAGATGGACGCCGCCGATCTGCTGCTTGAAGACTACGCCACCGGAATGCGGCAGGTACTGGCCGATCTACGGGTGAAGCAGGAGCGGGATCGTGAGCGGCTCGACGCGGCGCTCGATGGGCGGATCCGTTTGAGTGCGGACGCGATCCGAGAACTCCGGCTGTCGCTTCGCATGGCGGTTCGGGAGTCGTGGAAGGTTGCCGATGAGCGGCTGCAGGAGATGATCGAATGGGGCACGCTACTTTCCACGGCTAACTCGGAAACACAATCCAACGCGGTTGGACGCCTGCACCGGCGTGTGTACTTGACCGGACACGGTCGAGCAGGACTTGTCGATGTGTGCGAACTTGCTGCAGATGCCGAGGAACTGGAGGACATTGACGAGGCGGCTTTGCGAGCGGCCCTTGCGACGTATGAACAATCAATTTCGACGACTGCCCGGGACGATGCACTTGCAGTGCGGGAAGCCAAGATCACCGATGCCATTGCATCTCTCCAGCGAGATGCCGCGGCTCGTGCATCGCTACAGCGTGCATCGGCCGAGCGATGGCGGATCCGGATGGCTGTCCAAGATGCGGCCATAGCCGCGATCACATCGCTGTTGAAGACGAGCAATGACGAGGCGAGCAGAAAATGGATCGACCGCGTCAATGCGGCGTTCTTTCCGAGCGCGTGCAATCCACTTGATGCTGCAATCGCGACGAATTGGATTGCGAAGAATGGAGACGCTGCGCAGGCAGCCCGATCGCAAGTGTGTATAGCCGACTCCATGGAGCGACTCCGCACGCTTCGCAGTGAGGCTGTGGCTCTTCTTCGCGAAGGCCGCAAACTCGGTGTCGATCTCGACCACGATGCAGCATCGCTTGTGAGCGAAGCCATGGATGTGCGCATGCAATACCTCCGCAACAGCGGTGAGCGTTCTGTTCTGGAGCGCGAGATGTACGACTGCGTCATACGACTGCTCAGCGATGGACAGAAGGCGGCGATTCGTCGCATTCTTGCGGTGGGGCACTGAGGTAGCAGGAGTCCAGAACCTGCTTCCAGTCGTTCGCCGACCCGACGGAAACGAATGCCTTGCGGACCAGTTCGGCGTGCGGGTGATGCACCGAGAAGCGAATTCCGAATTTCCGCATCATGCGTGAACCACCCGTCTCGCCGTGGAGTGCTGTGCACAGTCGAAAGTGATCGATCAGCGTGTGACGCTGCTGCTCCAGCGTGGGCGGTGTCGGCTGCTCACCCCGCATCATCTGCTTTGCCTGCATGAAGATCCACGGGTTACCGATGCACCCTCTCGCCACGCTGACGGCATGTACGCCGGTTTTCTGCATCATGGCGAAGATGTCGCCGACCTCGAAGATGTCGCCGCTTCCGAAGATGAGACGGTCCGGATACCGCCGCACGAGTTCCGTGAGAAAGGGCCAGTGTGATGGGCCGATGTACTTCTGCTCGACCGTTCTGCAGTGCACCGTGGCCCAGAGAAACCCGGCTTCGTAAGCACCATTGAAGACCCGATCGAAGTTGGCTTCCATTTCCGGAGAATCGTCCCAGCCTCGGCGAAGTTTGACGGTACAGGGGATCGTGTTTGGCACAGCATCTCGGACTGCGCGGAGCACCTCGATCGCTTCAACGGGTGCCGTCAGAAAGTGCCCGCCGCGTTTGCGTCGCTTGATTTTCTTGACCGGGCAGGCGAGATTCACATCGATGACGTCGTGCCCAAGTTCGACGAGCAAAGCGGCAGCCTCACCCATCTCGTCCGGATCGGTGCCCATGACCTGCCCCGCGACCGGGTGATCTTCCATCCCGGCCAATCGATTCTCTCCGGGATCACCAAGATCACATTCTGCGCGGAGAATATCCGGATCTTCTCGAGTGCGACCCTTGCCGCCGCTGATGAGTGTGCGATCGAGCAGCGCTTCGGTGACGCAATATGGACATCCGTGTCGCCTGGCAATGAGCCGCATGGCGGCATCGGAGTAACCGGCGAGTCCGGCTTGAAAGAAGGGAGCATCAAAGCCCGGAACTGCTGCAGAAATGCGCGGATCGACCCTGATTTCAGCGGCGAACTGTCTGGTTCTCTCGTCGCAGGTTGTCCGGGGTCGTTTCGTTGATGGTGTGTGTGTGGACATGGTTCTTCGGTCACCATGGTAGGATGGTCCCCATGCGATCGATCGTTCCAGTTGCGGTGTTGCTGCTCGCTTCGTGTAATCGTCCGGACTTTGACCCATCCAAAGCCCATTCACCCTACCCCTACGATCTCCATACCACCGAGACACTGCCCGTAGAGGTATTCCGCGACGGTACCACGATTTCAATCGTCAACGCCTCCGCCCGATCTTGGGATGCTCCGACCATCTGGATCAATCAGAGTTTCAGTGCTCCACTCGCACGACTCGCTGCCGGGCAGACCGTGCAGATGAGTTTGTCGAGTTTCCGCGACAATATCGGTGAGACATTTCCGGCGGGCGGCTTTCTGTCAACCCGTCGATCGATGCCGGTGCGATTGGTCGAGGCACAGTCGGCTCCAGGCGAGCCACTGATCGGCTTCATCTCCATTCGGTAAGGGGTCAGACCTCTGAACCCGACTTCCTTCGCCAAGTCTCAAACGACATGCCCGGTGAGTGCTCAACCGACTCCACACAGACCCATTCATCCCCCAGTTCCGGAAACAATGTGTCCCCATCCACCGTGATGTGCACTCGCGTGAGTTCGACGCGATCCGCATTTGGCAAGAAGATTCGGTAGATCTCACCTCCGCCGATCACCATGATGGTGTCCGCATCACCCGCTGCGGCGAAGATGTCGTCCTCTGAGTGTGCGACGACAGCACCTTCGGCTGCAAAGGAGGTATCACGGGTCATCACGATATTGGTCCGCCCCGGAAGCGGGCGACCAATCGAATCCCAAGTCCGCCGACCCATGACGATCGGGTGGCCCATGGTGAGTTTCTTGAATCGCCTGAGATCATCCGGGAGATGCCACGGCATGTCGCCGCCGCGACCGATGACGCCGTTGTCCGAGACAGCGGTAACCAGCACGATCTGAGGTCTGCCCATCGACTTATACCGCCACGGGGGCCGAGATTCGTGGATGTGGGTCGTAGTTGACGATGGTGATGTCGTCGGCGGTGAAGGCGAACAGATCGGTGACATCTGTGTTGAGTTGCAGTTTCGGGAGCGATCGTGTGTCCCGAGACAATTGCTCATCCACCTGCTCTACATGATTGCTGTAGATATGAGCATCGCCGAAGGTGTGTACGAACTCGCCTGGTTGCAATCCCGTGACGTGCGCCATCAGGTGTGTGAGCAGGGCATACGAGGCGATATTGAATGGCACCCCGAGAAAGAGATCGGCACTCCGCTGATACAACTGACACGAGAGCCGTTCATCGGCGACATAGAACTGAAAGATCGCGTGGCAAGGCGCGAGTGCCATGTGTTCAATCTCACCGACATTCCACGCGGAGACGATCAGGCGGCGGCTATCCGGATTGTTGCGGATGCCGTCGAGGACCGCGGTGATCTGGTCATGTGTGCGGCCATCGGCACCTTTCCAACTCCGCCACTGCGCTCCGTAGACGGGTCCAAGATCGCCGCGATCATCGGCCCACTCGTCCCAGATGGTTACATTCTGCTCACGCAGCCACCCGACGTTCGTGTCGCCGCGAAGAAACCACAGCAGTTCCGCAATGATCGATCGCAGGTGCACTCTCTTGGTCGTGACCAGTGGAAAACCGGCGGTGAGGTCAAATCGAAGTTGCCGACCGAAGACGCTCAGCGTGCCTGTGCCGGTTCGATCGGCTCGCTTCGAGCCGCCATTACGGACATCACGCAGAAGATCGAGATACTGACGCATTGCCGCTCAGGGTAGCGGCTTTCAGAAGGCGGCTGCAACGAGTTCGCGGGTGACGGCATGGGTGGGTGAGCCCAGTACCTGCTCGGCCTCGCCTTCCTCGATGATGCGGCCCGCCTCCATGATGGCGATCCGGTCGCAGATGGCGCGGGCAACGCCCAGATCATGGGTGATGAAGAGCATCGCGAGGCCATGCCGCTCGCGGAGGCGGTGGAGCAGATTCAGGATCTTCGCCTGGACCGTGACGTCCAGCGATGAGGTTGGCTCGTCACACACCAGCAGCGACGGATTGCTGGCCAAGGCCCGGGCGATGCAGATGCGTTGCCGCTGGCCACCGGAAAACTGGTGGGGCCAGCGATCGAAGGAATCGGTGTCCAGCCCGCATTGCTGCAGCAGTGCCATCGCCTGCTTTGTCGCCTTTTCGGGGGTGGCCAGATCATGTACGAGAATGGGCTCGGCCACGAGATCACCCGCTCGCATGCGTCCATTGAGCGAGCCGCCGGGGTCCTGAAAGACCATCTGTATGTGGCGGCGGAAGCGGCGGAGTTCCCCGCCTGACAGCGAGGCGAGATCCGTTCCGTTGACTTGGACGGTACCCGAATCTGGTATGAGCAGCCGCAGCGCCGCGCGGGCGCAGGTTGTCTTTCCGCAACCGGAACTGCCCACCAGCCCGAGCGTTTTGCCGGGCGCGATACTCAGGCTCACATCGTGGAGTACGGATCGAAGCCGGCCAGTGCGGGCCTCAGGCAGTTGGATACTCAGGTGGCTGATCTCAAGTGCCGCGGTCACCGGGGCCGACTTTCAGCCCGATCGGTCAAGGTCGCGGTAATCGTCAAGTGCTTGCCACCATCTTCGGTGGATCTCCACAACAACACTTCAATGGGTGTCCCCGGTGAGATGGCAGAGACGACTGCTCGCAACTGATCGACCGTGCGAATTTCTCTCGCATCGACGTGCGTGATGAGATCGCCACGAAGGATGCCAGCCTCCATCGCGCCACCGCCAGGCGTCACCGATTTGACGAGCACGCCGGTGGGGGGGGCACCGAGCGTGGCGAGCATGGCATGGATGGGGGCGGTCATGGGCAACAGTTCAATTGCGCTGCTCTCCCGGAACCCCGAGAGAGTCAGATTGCGTGGATGCAATGGATCGCCATGCCACGCATGTGATACCTCAAGTTTGATGGCGGCACCCGAGCGAAGCAGCGAATGCAGATCCAAGGCATCCACGATCGACGCTTCGTTGCACAGCCAGATGACATCGCCGCGTCGGAGACCTGCAGCGTGGAGTGGTGAATCTTCTGCCACGCTTGCAACGAAGATCCCGCCATCGATCAACCTGGCAGTAAGCATGTTGACAATCGTGCGATCGGGATCGAGTGCTCGTACGCCGAGCAGACCGCGGTGTACGTGGCCCTCCTCGATCAGTTGTGGCACGATGGACTCGATCATCTCGATGGGAATGGCTAGTGCGACGCCAGTGAATCGGCCGCCGGATATCGGGTTCGAGGCATCGTCTGCAATGGCCGTGCTCATGCCGACAACATGGCCGAGGTGATTGGTGACCGGGCCACCGCTGCTGCCTGGATTGATGGGGGCGTCGATCTGGAGGTAATTCTCGTAGGTCGGCAATCCGGAGTGATTGAGACTGCCGGCGGCGCGTCCGAGCCCCGAGATGACACCGCCAGTGACGGAAAACCGAAAGTCCAGCGGTGAACCGAATGCGAACACCATGTCACCTTGCTGCGATCCAGGAGATGGCGATCGCGTAGCAGGCAGCGTTCGGGCTGCATCCATGGAGAGCACCGCGATGTCTGTCAGCGGATCGCCAGCGACCAGAGTGGCGCTGCGAACCGAACCATCATGCAGTTGTACCTCGATGAAATTGGCTCCACGGACGACATGCCACGCCGTAATGACATGGCCTTGTTCATCCCAGATCCAACCGCTTCCAGTAGCGCGATTGTCCACCTTGTTTCCGTGGTGTGGATTGGATCGAATGCCCTCGATGTGGACGACCGACGGTTGTACGAAGGCGGCCAGATCTCGCTGGGCCCGGCTGAGACTTGCCAGCACGGCCCCATCACCGTCCGGAGAAGCCAGCCGAAGGGCGGCGTTGCGAACCTCAACCTGCGTGTGCTGAAAGTCGAGTTCCCGTTGTCCCCACCGAACCACCACGATCACGACCAGCACGCTGATGAGCAGCAGCAGCGTCGGTAGCACGGTTCGAACAGGGTGGTGGTGTGCGCTCACGAGACGGGGCTGGATTCGTCGAGCATCGAGTAGGGGTGCGTGCCGAGTTCAGAGGCGGCCACCATCGTCTTCCACCGAATGGCGGCGGCTTGCACGGCGGACGCAATGTCTGCGACAGGTTTCGCGAAGGCCGGTTGCCAGTCGGTGAGCCCGAAGATGTCTTGCGTGACGACGATTTGTCCGTGGCAGGCCGGGCCAGCGCCGCATCCGATGACCGGGACGCTCGTGCGGCGGACAATGTCCTCGGATACCTCGGCGGGTGTTGCTTCGATCAGAAGGAGGCAGGCACCAGCATCTTCGAGCCGAAGTGCATCCTCGACGATCTTCGCGGCCTCGGCCTTGGTTCGGCCGGCGGCTCGGTAGCCACCTTCATGTTTGGCACGCTGCGGACGGGATCCCACGTGGGCGCACACCGGAATGCCAGCGCGATTCATCTGTGAGATCAGCCCTGTGAAGGTGCCGTCGACCTCGAGTTTGACCCCATCGGCGGTTCCCTCGGTCAGGAAACGCCCCGCATTGCGAATGCCTTCTGCCTCGTCACACTGGTAGGACATGAAGGGCATGTCGCCCATCACAAACGTCTTGGGAGCACCCCGTTTGACGGCGGCGGTCAACATCAGCAGCAGTTCGAGCGGCGCATGAATCGTGCCGGTCAGCCCGAGCACCATCTCTGCCGCCGTATCGCCGACGAGCAACAGCGGAATGCCCGCCCGCTCCAGATGCCGCGCGGTCACGGCGTCGTAGGCTGTCAGACAAGCAAACCGCTCGCCGCAGGCGGCAAACCGCTGCAGCGTACGAAGCGTGACCGGTGTGGCGTCGTTTCCAGCCATCGCGGGAGTATACTCGACCCAACGGGCAATTTATCTCTTTGTGACTCAATGACTTACATGGCTGGCGGTTGCATAACCTCCGCTTGTGCAACCGGATACATGAACTCGCCGGGTCAATAGGGCAGCGCAAGCGTCTGGGGGGCTGCTGGATCGGTCAGCCCACCTGCGGCGGCCAGTTGCTGCTCGGTCAGGATGCTGCGGAGCCGCTCGAGCCGCTTGAGGGCCTCTTCGCGGCGAGTGAAGATGTGCCGGTCGATTTCTTGTTTGATCTGCTGGCCTTGAAAGAAAGCCTCGGTTTGGTCTTGAGCCTCATCTCGCTCGGCGGTCAGGATGGCAACGGCGGCTTCGATCTCAAGCCACCACGCCTCATCATGCTCGGCGCGAAGCATGGCGATCGAACCACGCTGCTCGTCGGTCAAATCGGGTGCATTGGCGGCATCGTGATACCGCTTGGAGTACTCATCGGTGGTAGCGATACTGGGAAAGGCGTGTTCGATCCATATGAGATGAAACGCCTGCGGGTCGGACACGGCCTCGCGGATGCGGTTGGCGGTGCGCTGGGTAAGTCGCGAGAGGGCGGTGCGTTTCTCGGTGACAGCCTGCTGTAGTTTCTCGACCTCCATCGCTGCAGTGAGGTCGATTTCCACCTTCCCGCCATCTTCAGCGGCCTTCATCATCGCTTGCATGGCTGCGTCGAAGGCATCGTTCGCTTGCTTGATCTCGACTGCGAGGGATGTGGCAGCTGCGTGCCAGTTCGCCATCTCGTTGTTGGCAGCATGTCGGTCGGCGTCGTCCATATCGGACCGCTCAATCATCATGAAGAGATCGGCCTTCCAGCGGTTGTCCGGGACACCGATCATATCGATGCTGGCCGACATCATGCCCCCGGAGAGATGCGAGAGTTCACGGACCCGCGCCAGCCGCCACGGTTCGACGAGTTCCGGATCATCGGTAAGTGCAGTTGCGCCCCCAAAGAAGGCTGCATCGAGTTCATCGAGTCCCTCACGCGAGATCGGCTGCATCATGATCAAGCCCCGCATCAGGGTGGCTTGATCCGGCTTCTCGCCGGCCATGAACTTCTGCCTCACTTCTTGCCGGAGAGCGCGACGCGCGTCTCCTCGCTCGGTTTCCATGGCCGCTCGTGGGGACTCATGATCCGCATGCAGTGCTTCCAGGCTTGAGCGACCAGCATCATCGAGGCGGAGGTCTCGAGCGAGTCCATCAAGCACGAACTGCTGAATGCTCGGGATTGTTGTGAGCCCCCTGTCCAGCCCGCTGAACGGATCGCCCCCCGAGGACACAGAGGAACTCACAACCACAGCACCTTCTTCTTCGTCACCGCTGCTCCCGATGATGACGGTGGTTGATGATTCGACCGAGTGTGATTCCTCGCGCTCCTTGCCCTGGCCCATGGCGACGAGTGATTTTCTGTCTATCTCTGGTACGAGGGCTGCAATGTCGTCGATTGCGGCGGCGTGCCGTGCATTCCATCTCGTTCGAAGGGTTTGTGAGTGCTCGCGGGCTGGCAGGTCAAAGGCCATGCTTCCGTCTGCGGTGACCTCCATGACCATCTCATCT
>JASMMN010000061.1 GCA_030748155.1 Phycisphaerales bacterium | reverse complement strand
CACCTACCGCGTGGATCCTGACACCTTCATGCAGGGCTTGCAGTCGGTGGGCGTTTCCTATGTCAGCGCAGATGCCGGCATGGGCGGCGGCATGGGCGGCATGGGCGGCGGCATGGGCGGCGGCATGGGTGGCGGCATGGGCGGCGGCATGGGCGGCGGCATGGGCGGCGGCAGTCGAGGTGGTGGCGGTGGTTCGGGCGGGCGGGGCGGCCCAGGTGGTCGCGGCTCCGGTGGTGCAGGGTCCTTGGATTCGCTGGCACCGCTTCCTCAGCCGGAGGAACGGTATCCGAGCGGGACGAAGATCTATACGCTTCCGGTCATCTTTGAGGTTGAACTTGGCAATTCATCCGCGACAGAAGTTGCCGCGGATGGGCGAATCTTTGCTGATGGGGAGCCGCTGACATGAGCGACAATCCGATTCTGCAGTGGGTCAAGTCTCATATCGTCATCGTGATTTGTGTGCTCGTCATCTTGGGAAGCCTCATCGCTGGACCGGTCGTTTCCGACGGGTGGAATGCCGAACTCTCCAAAGACGTCGCGTCACGTTGGCGAAAGGACAGGGAACTCGACAAGAGTGGGGAGCAGGGGTTTGTCTGGCCAGGCCAGAACCCTCGCGATGGCGAACAACAGGTGTTTCTCACATCAGACCTGATCAAGGAATACAACGTCGTTGCCAAAGCCCGGGTGGCGCAATCGGATGAGGTTGTGGCGCAGATCCTTGCCAATAACCGTGGTGATTTCGATGTGGTCATGCCCGAACTCTTTCCGGTGCCGGCGAATCCAGATCGAGATTTAGAGGTACTTCCTCCGGAACTTCACCGCAGGATTGATGCTGCCTACGACGCGATGCTCACGGCGATTCATGCGGGCCCACCACCCACCATCGAGGAATTGCAGGAGGAGTTGGAGGCGCGGCGAGTCGATTTTGTCGATCAACATTTCATGAAGGGCGGGAGTGACCGGCTCGATTCTGAGCAAGAGAAAGAGTTGCGGGAACACTTGACGATGCAGCGATTGGCGTTTTGTCGCGATCGGGCAAACGAGATCGGTGTCTATCTGTCGAAGGAGACGCTCGATCCGCCACGGTATGTCAATACTCAGAAACCATCGCTTGAAGAGATGTTTACCTGGCAATGGCGTGTTTGGGTGCTCAGCCGGATCACGGCCGCCATTGGGGAGATCAACGGTGATTCAGCGGAACCGCAGGCTCCGATTCATAGTGTGGATCAGATCTCGGTACGAGGGCTGATGGACGTCAATACCCCGGCAGCGGGGGCGCGGTCCTTTGGTAGTGGCTCTGGCGGCAGCGGCGGCGGCGGTAGGCCGGGCGGCGGACTCGGCGGTGGACCGTCTGGTGGTGGTGTGGGGGGCGTCAGTGTTCCGAAGGCGAAAACCAGAGACTACAGCCGTTCGGTCACCGGACGCATCACCAACGAGAAATTCGATGTCGTGTTGGTTGATCTCGATATGGTCGTGTCACTGGAGCGGCTCGATGAGGTGCTGGAGGGTTTTTCTACCCCAATGGCCCTGTCAGTACTCGATCTTGAGGTCAGCCGTGTCGATGCGTTCGATGCATTGGGCAGGGGCGAGTACTTTGGCGAATCGCCTGTTGCAAGGCTGGTCGTCACCGTCGAGACGCTTTGGCTCCGGGAGTGGTCCAGAGAGTTCATGCCCGACCAAACGCGTATGAGGATTGGTATTGCCCCGCGTGCTGCCAATGAAGGAGATTCTGGCGGATCATTCTAAGACGAACCCGCCGTGGACCAAACCACGATGAAGAACACCATCCTCCGATTGCTAGAGCGTTATGTCGAGTTCCTCGTTGTAGGAATCGTTCTCGTCGTACTTGCGTTGTATGTGAGCATGCAGTTTGTGGGCGAACCAAACGCAGTGAAGGGTGTCACCCCTGCCGAAATCAACGCCAAACTTCAGGCGAAGGCGAAGACGTTGAAGCAGCGTCTTGAAGATGCCGGGATGCAAGGATTGGTGCCGCCGGATGCGATGGACCTGCTTGAGCGGTATCGATCGCTGGCCGACGCACAGGTCGTGCCTCCCCAGTACGAGCCCTTTTCCGTTGCGTACCGCGGGCCGATTGACAAGGAAGGTGGCGTTGCGACGGTGGACTTGGCGGAGGTTCAGGTTCCGGTCATCCCTTCGCCACAGGCGGCCTTCGCGTACCAATCGTTCGACACGGTGGCGGAATCCGCCGTCGCGGAAAATGCGGCGCTTGCGGAACGCTTCGAATCGTCGCCCTTCGACGTGTCGTGGCTGACTGTGGCTGCGAAGTTTGATATTCAAGAGGTACTGGACCGGTATCAGGCAAAGGGAGATGCCGACGGCCGAGCCTTGAGCGAGCGTTGGTTTGATGGGCGAGTTGACGTGCTTGACGTCGTGGTGGAACGACGTGAGATCCGAGACGATGGCACGATGTCCGATCCCGAACGAATCCGATTGCTGCCGGGCCAAGTGTCCTTTCGGGAGCGTATTGAAGGTGATGTGTCCGCCGGAGATCGTGATGCCATCCTCGACGATCTTCGCCGCGACCTGTCGCAGAAGAGCGTCGTGCAGCCGGAGTTCTTGCCAACGACCGCAGCTCGCTGGGTGGCTCCGGATGTCGAATTGGCCAAGGGTGCAGAGGAGTCGCCGGAGGATCGGTTGATTCGCCTCATCGAGCGACGAAGAAAACTTGCAGACGAGATCGACCTCGCGGGCGGTGGTTCGGGTGGCGGTCCGGGCGGTGGTATGGGCGGCGGCCCGGGTGGCGGAATGGGCGGCGGTCCGGGTGGTGGTATGGGTGGCGGGCCAGCGGGTGGGTCGGGCGGAGGTGACGATCGGGCTCGCCTCTTGGAGCGGCTTCAACGGCAGCTTCGCCGTGTGTCGGTCGATATTGACCGGCTGGCCCGGCAACTGAACTGGAGCGAAGAAGACATTGAGAACTATGAGCCCGAGGAGCCAGCGACGATCGCGGCATTCGAGCTCAAGGACGAAGTATGGATCTGGGCACATGATCTTGAAGTGCTGCCCGGCCGGACGTACCAGTACCGCATCTCGGTGGTTGTCTACAACCCATTGTTTGCAAGATCCCTCAGCCTTCCCGAATCGCAGCGAGGGTTGGCGAAACAGGTATCGCTGACATCACTGCCGGGCGATTGGACTGCGCCCTATCAGGTGCGTCCACCGACGGCGACCTATGTGCTGCGGGCGACGGCCCCCGGCCAGGGCCGTGGGATCGCGGGTCCTCTTGGTCTCGGTACCGCGCAGGTGGAGACCTATCGTTTCTACGATGGCAGTTGGCATCGGTCCAAGCAAACAGTGCAGCCCGGTGATGTGGTGGGCGTGGTTGAGGAAACCGAAGAAGGAACATCGATGGACTTTGCCACGGGCTGGTATGTGATGGACATCATGGCCGACCCGCTGGCAAGCGATGACATGGCTGGCTCAGGACGAGGTGCCTTGGTTCTCTTTGGGCAGCGAGGGGCTCCGGACATCGCAGCCACACGGTCGCCACTGGTCGATCGCGAAGTGATCAAGCCATGGGTTGAAGAGGACGCAGGCGACGGCGAACTGGGCGGCTGAAAACGGCAATTCAGAGCATTGGGGGCCTTGACACCCACGTGGGGGGAGATATGATCTCCGGCTCGCGCCTATGCGGCGGTGCTC
>JASMMN010000060.1 GCA_030748155.1 Phycisphaerales bacterium | reverse complement strand
CCACTTGTGCAGATTGCCCGCGTACCAGTCCGCCCCGATCTGGTCGATGTGCAGATCAAGCATCCCCGGAGCATGAGCTCCATCGATCAATACCGGCACACCGCGAGCCTTGCACAGCGACACGATCTCGGCCACCGGCTGCACCAATGACGTCCCTGAGGTGATGTGATCGACGATCGCAAGCGGGGTGTCCGGCCGAAGCGACGCATCCCACGCCGCCACGATCTCGTCTGGATCCTTCACGGGCAACTCGAGCGGAACGATCCGAACCTCCTGGCCGCGGGCAGCATGCTGCGCGGCCGCGCGAACAGCCCCGTAGGCCTGCTCGCCAATCAAAATGCCCTCGCCTGCTCGAGGGCCGAGCCCAGCAATCACCGCATCGATCGCCTCGGTTGCGTTGCTCACAAAGACCAGCCCCTCCCGCTGAGCCCCGAGAAAGCCCGACAACGATTCCAACGCCTCCTCGGCCATCCCCGCCGCCTGACGCTCCAAGAAGGCCACCGGCTGGGCCTCATACTCCGCAAGCAAGGCGGCCCTCGCCTCCTGTACCTCCCGCAGTCGCAGCCCGAAACTCCCAGGGTTCAGAAACACCCAATCTTCAGGCAGCGACCACAGTTCACGCTCAGAATCGGGAAGTGGGCTCGGCAACATGGGCGGAACGGTATCACGCATCCCCCTTCCCAGCCATGCCTTGCGAATACCGCCCAAAAAGACTTGATGTTCGGGGTCTGTTACCCTAACGTAACCCGAACTGATTGGTCGATGGTACTGCTCAAGCCAATAGGAAGATCTGGTCGAAATGCCCCCGTCATGGTAAAGCAACCACAACATCTTGTATCCCCCCACTCCACCAGCCCCTCGATTGGGGCACCTGGGGAACAAGTTGCTGTGGGGGCCTCGACCGAGTCACGAATCGGGAAGGAAGCGAGGAAACCGATGAGCATGCCGCTGGTACTGACAGGACCCGGAGGGGAATACCGAACAGCCGTCTTCGAAGAAGACGGCCGATTGGTGCGTCGCGTCGTCCACGCAGACGCCCCCCTGCCCAATCAGCCCGTGGCCGGCCCATCGGACCTCGCGACCCCCGTCCCGCTCGATCGCCACGCCGGCGAACGACTCATTCAGGTACTCAAACTTCTGGCCGAACACCGGCCAGATCCCGCCGAATGGCACCAGTTCCGCCCCGCCCACGCAGGACGTGGCTGGCAGCCCGCCCGCTCGGTGCTTACCCATGACTGTTCTCAAGAGGCATCCACCCATGAATCTGACGCCCCGCCAGTTGCATATTGTCCAGCTCATTCGCGACTCACGACTCGCGCGTGGCTATTCGCCGACGATCCAGGAACTCGCCGACGAGGTCGGCGTGGCGAAGGTCACCATTCACGAACACGTCGGAGCGCTCGTGAAGAAAGGCGTGCTGCAAAGAGAGCCAAACAAGGCTCGCTCTTTGTCGCTTGTTGAGGGGCTTCCGCTTCCCAACGAAGACAATGGACTGAGGTTTCCCCTCGTCGGTCGTATTGCGGCGGGCCATCCACTCGAGCAGTTTGAACAAAGCGACACGCTCGACCTCGAAGCAGTCTTCGGCCCTCGCGTCGGGGAAGTCGACTCGACCTTTGCGCTGCAAGTCACCGGCGAGTCGATGCAGGACGAAGGCATCCTCGATGGCGACTACGTCATCGTCCGCCACACCAGCACCGCCAGAGCCGGCGAACGCGTCATCGCACTGCTTCCCAATGGCGAAACCACACTCAAGAGTTTCTACCGCGAGCCCGACGGCCGCATCCGATTGCAGCCAGCCAACGAGGCCTTCGAACCCATCATCGTCAACGAATGCCAGATCCAAGGCATCGTCGTCGGCGTGATGCGGCGCTACGATCGCTGAGGCGGTCGCCGCCGATCCGGCTTCGGTGACCTGCGTCAATCAGGTGCGGTCCCCGCAGCAGTACCCGAACCTCCCTTCGCCGACAGCACCATCCCGGCAGGCGTGAGCGTCAGATACTGCCCTCGCCGCGACACAACACCCATGAGTTCCAACGAGGTCATCGATCGCATCGCTGCAGCCGGAGGCATTCCGGTCAGTTCAATCACCGCCGCTACATCACCACCACCAGACTTTCGAAGCGCCGCAGCAACCCTGGCATCCCCCTCGCTGAGTTTCACCGCCCCCGGAACCACCCCCGGAACCACCCCCGGAAACGCCCCCGACCCCCGCCGCGGCCCAAGATCCGCCAGCACATCCGCCGGATCCATCACACATGCCGCCCACCCGTCACGAATCGCCTCCAATCCCCCTCTCGCTTCGCGGCGATCGGCGTCGCCAGGAACCACCCAACAATCGCGACCATGCGCTTCCACCGCCATCTTGGCCGTCAACATCGCCCCACTGCGGCGAGGCGCTTCGATCACCAATACACCGCTGGACAACCCGCTGATGATCCGGTTTCGCCGCGGAAACTGACTGGGGCGAGGTCCCCGGTCGGTCGGCAATTCGCTCACAACCGCGCCGTCGCAACTGCGGATCTCATCAAACAAGGCCGAGTGCTCACTCGGATACGGACAGCCCAGTCCGCTGCCCAACACCGCTACGGTTCGGCCCCCCGCCCGAAGCGCCGCCCGGTGCGACTCGGCATCGATGCCCCTTGCGCCGCCTGACACAACACACACCCCCACCGACGCAAGCCCACCGGCAAAGCGACCGGCCTGACGGATTCCAACAGGAGAACACCGACGCGTCCCAACCACCGCCACCATCGACTCCTGAAACACTCCGGCATTGCCCGCGACCCGAAGCACCGGCGGCGGATCGGGAATGTTCATCAGCGGTGGTGGATACCGGACATCATCGAACGCCACCAGATCACCCCCATACCGAGCAAGCCGCTCAAGTTCATCGTCGGGCTGGCTCAACCGAATCGCCACAGCCAGTGCCTCACGGCTCGCCACCGGAAGCGAGTCCGCCATGTCCACCAACGCCCCGGAATCGGCGGCAGCGAGCACGGCCGCCACCTCGCCATAGTGCGACAGCAGCCGCCGAACCGTCGCCGGTCCGATCCCCTCGGCGGCCGTAAGCCGCAGCCAATCCAGCCTCGCCTGCGAAGGTGCATCCACTTGAACACCCTAGCGCCAGAATCAACTCGCCTTGCCAAACACTGCCTTATTTCCCCACGCAGCGTGCTGCCGCCATCCGCAAGAACCACCTGCACTGCGACAGAACATGAATGACCCCCTCCCCCGCGGAACCATTCAAACCCCGATCGCGCCGGGCTTGGCATCGCCCCTCGAACCTCCAAACCCAACCAGCCCCACAAACACGAGCAGCACCCCGAAGGCCAACACCCACAATCGTGCCGGTCCTGACACGATCCACTCCAACCTGCTAACGGTTGGTTCAGGCGGAGACGCCGCCACCGGCTCCACGGTGTCATCGATCCACCCAAGCACACCCCCTGCATGAACCTCCCGAGCAAGCGCCACATCACCTGCCGGGAGCAGGTTCAGTTGCCAGGCGATCAAGCGACGTTCAAGTTCGGGGTCGCCGGATTCAAGTGCTGTGAGCATCGCCTCGGTCGCCTCTACGCGGCGAGCCTCGTAATCCACCACAGTCTGCAACCGATCTCGCTCCAGACGCACATTCTGAACGTCCCGCCAAGCCGGCACGAGCATGACCGCCCCCACGACGATGAGCCCCGCAAGTAGAAACGGCCAACCCGGCGAGAGCCTCGCGATGGGCGGGACACGATCGGATCGAGATGGCATGGTACCCGACACTTCTCCCATATCGGCCCAAGCCTGTCCATTGGCCCAATACCCAAACCTGCTTGACCCCGTTTCGTACCACTTCTACAATGCCCGCTTCGACTGCGGGGTAGAGCAGTCTGGTAGCTCGTCAGGCTCATAACCTGAAGGTCGTAGGTTCGAATCCTGCCCCCGCTATTGACAACGCCTCGGCCTCTGGCCGAGGCGTTGTCAATAGCAGAGCAGTTGAGCAGGCGATCAGTGGAGCAGGAGAGCCAAGCCAACACATTGATCGCCATGCCACCAAGGGCCTCGCCTGCTTGACTGCGTTCTACTGTTCACCTGCTCGACTGCTCGGCCCTGAGTGCGGCAACTACAACCAACGAAGATCGAAACTATTCAGCCAGCTCCCCCGACGACACCGCAACCGATTTGCGAACCCGACATCACATGGCCGCTCCAGTTCCGCAGCCGAAGATGAGATCTCAGCCCAGCCACAGAGCTGATTTGGTGGGTGTCCAGCACTTCTAGCACTTCTCCAAACCAACTCGCCACAAGAACCAGCTTTATGACTCCAATTCGGTGGGTGTCCAGCATTGGCCCGCGTACATCGCCAAGCACTGTGGACAATGCACGGTGACCATGCGAGGCGGGGAAGTTATCTCAAAACACCGTCGAGCATGACTGCGTATCGACCAGTTCATTCTGCAATCTGAAGATGAGCGCCTCTAGATCGCTTCCTACCTCCGTCGCGTCGAGCTGAATGCCATGATGCGTTTGACCGACGCGGAACATCACCCGGCCGTCACACTCTTCGATCTCAACAAAGTGGTGGGCGCCGAATGCGAAGCGGATGAAATCCGCCTTTTCGATGCGGCCGTGGTTAGTTTCAATATCTCTGATGATTTCTGGCATGAATTACTCCTTCGTCATGCGTGATGGGAGGCATGGAATCCGATCAACATCCCGGGGGCCGCCCTACGTCATCAGCCCACTCATATACATCGTCCGCATCGCGTCGTTCTGCATGAGCACGCTCGCAGCGCCGGGGAACCAGCAGAAGTTGCTGGCGAATGTGACATGCGTGAGCGTCGAATCCGCACACGTCCACGCACCGAGCTGGTGACCGTAGACATCCTGTGTTCGCTCCCAACAATTGAGCGCATTGGCATGCTTCGGGCCGTCCTCTGGTTCGATATGCAACGGTAGCGAGAGTTTCGCGAGCACACCATTGCCAAGTCTCGGATGCCGCTCTTTGCCCATCAGCTGAAAGAGCGCCGTGCTCGGACCGGTTGGATCAGCTCCGTCGGTGCTTCGGATGATGGTCCGCATGATCACCGGCATGGAAGGTCCTTCACCCCAGCGAAACTCCGCCGTGAGGCCATCCACCCCCGCCGACGTCATCAAAGACACCATGGCCCCCACCTCCGACTCAGCCCGCGCAAATTCGTCGTGCTCGATGAAGACCGACACCTTGTCTCTGATCGGCACGTGCAGGTCGTCGATGACATCCAGCATGGGGTCACCGTTTTGCCGATGACCACCACCAGGGAGTTCCGGCTCGATCGGATCACCACCGCCAAGCAGCTCTCCAAGTCGAGTTCGAGCGATCTCGGCAACCGCCGCCTGTAGTGACACCGCGTGCTTTCCGAGAACCGCCGCCACGTGCAG
>JASMMN010000059.1 GCA_030748155.1 Phycisphaerales bacterium | reverse complement strand
GTCAGGAGCAGGACGACCCAGACGGCATCGAGGAAGTGCCAGTAGGTGGCGGTGTGCCGCAGAAGGCCGTGACGAGAGGCGGTCCAAGTGCGGAAGAGGGCATACCAAGCCACCATGCCAAGAGGAATCAGTCCGCCGAGCACGTGCGCAACGTGCAGACCGGTAAAGACCCAGAAGCCCATGACGCCGACGCGGTGCTGCTGCGTGGCAGCCTCGATGGCAGGCATCTGCTCGTACCAGTCCAGCCATGCCCACCCCTGCATGCCGGTGAAGAGGATCACCATGATGCCTGCGGTGCCGAGAGCCAAGCGGATGCCCGCGTCCGAACCCCGCCGCATCGCCGCAACCGCTTCGGCAAAGGCGATGCTTGTTGCCAGAAGCGATGCGGTGCTTACCCATACCTGCCAAGGCAGGTGGGGCAGGTCCTCCGGCCAAGCATCATCGCCCACCCGAACAGCCAGCACCACCAGCACCAGCCCACCGAAAAGCATGCCGAGCGTTATCAGCAGCAGAAGCAGGCCGAGTGAGCCGGCCTTGACGCGATCCGAATCATGCTCGTAGACACCGCGGGCGCCCTCGCCCGCCGAGCCGGTGATGTCAGTGATCGGCTGGCTCATGTTCGCCGGCCGCGGCCGCCGCATTGAGCGCGTCGAGTTTCAACTGCACCGCAGGTGTGTCACCTGGAATCATGGACGGCTGATACTCGGTCGTGTCGAGGAGCGCCAATCCGATGAATACACCGACGAACAGAATCGCGGCGATGAATACGAAGCCGAGGAACGAGCGATCCCATCGCAGGTGCATGAAGATGAGCGCCACCACTATGCACTTGATCACAGCTACGCCCATCGCCACAATAATGGTCATCTCGCCCATCTGGAGCGTGTCGAAGTCGAGTTTGGCAACCCAGACCGTGACCGCTGTCAGCGCCAGCAAAATGGCACAGGTGATGACCAGCAATTTGATCGGAATGATGTGCCCAATAGCGGTTTGATCGTGATCGTGTGATGACATCATGCGTGCTCCACATCATGGCCGGGATGCTCGACATCCTCTCGCCAGACATAACCATGGGTCGCTTCATCCCACCGCAGAACCGAGAAATCGTAGCAGTCGCCGACCGCAGGCTGCTCGGAGAAATTGTCATGTGGAGGCGGCGAGGCGCACTGCCACTCGAGGCTGCGGCCGCCCCATGGATTCGCCGCTGCCCGATGTCCCTTGAAGATCGACGAAATGAAGTACCCCGCCATCACAAAGAATGAGATCGCCATCAGATAGGAGCCGTAGGTCGATATGACGTTGTACATCTGGAACCCCGCATCGGCGGGATAGGTCGCGTAACGGCGGGGCATGCCGTGGCTGCCGAGCATGAACTGCGGGAAGAACGTCATGTTGTAGCCGATCATGAAGAGCACGAATGCGAGCCGCCCGGCGTTCTCGTTGAACATCTTGCCTGTGATCTTCGGCCACCAGTGGTGCAGCCCGGCAATGAACCCGACCAATGCCGAACCCATCATGGTGTAGTGGAAGTGGGCCACCACGAAGTACGTGTCGTGCAGATGGATATCTGTGGCGATCGTGCCGAGGTACATGCCCGTAAGTCCGCCGATCATGAACAGGAAGATGAACCCCATTCCCCACAGCATGGTCGTATTCCAACTGATCGCCCCCTTGTACATGGTGGCGAGCCAGTTGAAGACCTTGACAGCCGACGGGATCCCGACGCTGAACGTGATGAAGGAGAAGATCACGTTCATCAGCGGTGACTGGCCGGAGGTGAACATGTGGTGTCCCCAGACCAAGAAGGAGAAGATCGCGATGGCGATGGAACTCCAAGCAATGAAGTGATATCCGAAGATGTGCCGGTGGCTGTGCACCGCGATGACCTCGCTGATCACACCCATCGCCGGGAGAATCATGATGTACACAGCCGGATGGCTGTAGAACCAGAAGAAGTGCTGATACAGCACCGGATCACCGCCGAGTGCCGGATTGAAGATACCGATGCCGAAGGCTCGCTCGACCGCCAGCAGAGCCAGCGTAATGCCGAGTACTGGCGTTGCAAGCACCTGAATGACCGCCGTCGCATAGATCGACCACAGGAAGAGCGGCATGCGGAACCAGTTCATCCCGTCAGGGCGAAGCCTGTGGATGGTGACGATGAAGTTCATGCCGGTGAAAATGCCCGCGAAGCCCAGGATGAAGGCGCCGCTGACCGCCGGAATCACACCGCCCATCGCCGAGTTGTGATCGATGCTGTAGGGCGTGTAGAACGTCCACCCGGTATCGAGACCCGCGAAGATCGAGATCACCAGCAGCACCGCGCCCGTCACCCAGAGCCAGTACGAGAACAGGTTCAGTCTCGGAAAGGCCACGTCCTTGGCACCGAGCATGATGGGGAGCACGAAGTTGCCAAGCGCCGCCGGGATGCCGGGGAGGATGACGAGGAACACCATCACGCCGCCGTGAATCGTGAACGCCTGGTTGTACTCATCCTGATTCAGAATGAGACCGTCCGGAATGATCAACTGCGTTCGCACGAGCAGTGCGAACACGCCGCCGAGCAGGAAGCAGGTGAGCACCGAGACGAGGTACAACACGCCGATCCGCTTGTGATCGAGCGTCAAAGCCCAAGAGAGAAACCCACGGGTATGCGTCAGGTAATTATCACCGCCGAGCGCAGGTGCCTGGAGTGACGTGTTGTCGATCGTCGTCATCGCTTCGTCCCTTCCACGGTCACTTGCCCGCGCCCATGGAGATGTCGGCGTCGTCGAGGTTCGGGGCTTCGATCGGGTTGCCCTGCGCATCGACGAGTTTGTCGTGGTTCTTGAGCATCAGCACCAGCGCATCGATCTGACGCTGTTTGAGTTGTCCCTTGAAGGTGGGCATGGTCCCGGCGTAGTTCTGCACGATGTAGTGCTGCGGATTGAGAATCGAGTCACGGAGATAGTTCTCAGGCACCTCGAACTCGCCTCCGGGCCCCATCTTGTCTTTCAGCGTGCTTCCGTCGGTGAAGACCGTCGTTCCGCTCTTGGTACGCTCCAACAGACCCTTGAAGGATGGACCTGTGCCGGACTTGCCGTCGAGCGAGTGGCAGGAGGCACACCGGTTGTACAGGCGAGTCAAGGCGTAGACCGGCAGATCCTTGTCGGCAATATCCTCGTACTCGCGGGCGAGTTTGCCGAGGTGCTTCTGGAACTCTTCCTCAGGCAGCACGGTGACGACCGCGAGCATCTTGGAGTGGTCCTTGCCGCAGTATTCGGTGCAGTACAGCCGGTACTGCCCGGGCTTGGTGGCCTCGAACCAGAGGCTGGTGTATCGACCCGGCACGACATCCTGTTTCACTCGGAAGGCTGGAATGTACAAGCTGTGCAGCACATCCGGCGTCGTCATCAACAGCCGCACGGGTTGACCGAGCGGAACCGTCAGTTCCGCCGACTCGGTTACGCCGTACTCGGCGTGCTCGAAGGTCCACGACCACTTCTGCGCAGTCACCGACACCGGGTACGCGTTGTCCGGCGGGTCGGCCAAATGGAGGTATCCATCCATGCCCAACCAGAACAGCACCCCGACAATGAGCAGCGGAATGGTCGTCCAGGTCAACTCCAGCGGCGTATTGTGCGTCGGCGCGTCGCTCGCGAAGTTCACATGCGCCGAGGGTTTTACGTGGTACTTGATCGCAAATACGACCAGGATCACGATGACCAAGATAAAGAAGAAGTAATTGATGTTGTTGATGAAGTAGAACACATCATCCACCGCCGAACCAGTCGTCGATGCGTTCTCGGGCATCCAGAATCCGCCACCGGATGTCGCCTCACCGAGTTTGGTCGTTGCCAGCAATCCAAACATGTTCATGCCTGCTGTCCACCAGTCTGAAGTGCCGGTCCGCCTGGGCCGGCTGTATTCGTCCGCGTCGTTCCAGCGGCATGGATCTGATCCGCTCCTGTTCCCCCATGCGAGCCTCGTCGTCCTATTCGGAGCAGAATCAGCACACCGGCGATAATGAGCACGACCGTGATGAGCCCGCCGAACCGCATGATCTTCCAAGCGCTTGGTACATAACTGCCGGCCTCTGGATCCCACTGGAAGCAGTTGAAGAGCAGCAGTGTGTCGATCAGGCCGCCGATTCGCCCCTGAGATGCATCGACCATCGCCAGTCGCAAATCACGAGGCGGGAACACCACATCATTCATGTACTTGGAAATCCGGCCATCCGGGGTCACGAAGGTGATGCTCGCCGTGTGGGCGTAGTCGCCGCTGCGCTCATCGAATCGGTAACCGAAGCCGACACCTTTCGCGAGCGTTTCGATGTTGTCCTGTGTGCCGGTCAGGAAAGGCCAAGCGGTATCCGGCACTTCCTGTCCAAGGGCTGCGAGGTATCCCTTGCGGTT
>JASMMN010000058.1 GCA_030748155.1 Phycisphaerales bacterium | reverse complement strand
CACCTACGCAGATGCGTCACGGATCCGATTCATCGCCTATCGACCAACTCCGGTCGATCCATTGAAGGCGAGGATGATATCGAGATCGACCCCATGTACCACCCCTCGGCCAACTTTCTCTTCACATTCCCGAACTGGCAGGCGGGGACCTGCCCCCTAGAGCCTCACAAATCACTGTCTAGCACGGTCTTAGGGAAGAAAAAAGGCGAGGGGAGGCGGGAAAATAGTTGCTGGCGAGTACGCCACTGCGGTTTTTGTGCCATTGAGGCTGGCACGAGGCCGCTTCTGGCTCAGAGAGGCCCTTGGGTCACGTCTGATAACCACAGAGCCCCCTCCAACGCACAACTCGACCACGATCTGCTCCCAATCACGGCATCCGCCATACCCACGCCAAAAAATGCCGCATCGCCCGCCACCGCGTCGCTTGAGCCGGCCACTGCGATGGAGGCCCAAACACCGTCTCCCGCCTCCAACGCCACCACGCGCCCCCGAGGCGACCTCTAGTCACCCACAGGAGTCGGCACAGCCCCAGAACGGTATGCAGCAGCAGTCGCATGATGGAAGAATAGCGATACAGCCCCCGCTCGCCTGCCCGTTCGACTGTCAGGCTTCAGCGGCCTCTCGGCGGACTGAACCGGCTGCCAAGAAGGCCGATCTTCTGGTTCGACGAGGCCTGCCCCAGCATGAGCGGGACGAAGAACCAGATCAGGACGAGGCAGCCGAGGGAGCCGGCCCAGAGGAACGGCGTCCAGCCGAGGTACACGAACAGGCTGGTCATCAGCAGCAGGAGCAAGGAAAGGGGGATGAGCCCCTCCCAGGCCAGTTTCATGAGTTGATCAAAGCGGAACCTCGGCAGCGTCCAGCGGACCATCATCGTCAAAAAGACCAGCAGGAAGACCTTGCCCAGCACGATGCCGAACTGCAGCAGGATGAGCCAGATGCCTCCGGACTGGGGTAGATCCCAGCCAGTCACCGGATTCAGTGACCACCCGCCGAGAAAGAGCGTCACGAAGAAAGCACTGCCGATCACTACATGGATGTACTCACCCATGAAGAAAAGGGCCCACTTCATGGAGGAGTACTCCGTATGCCAGCCACCGATGAGTTCCTGCTCGGCCTCTGCCAGATCGAAGGGGGCCCGCCCCGCTTCGGCAAGCAGACAGATGTAGAAGACGATTGCCACAACCGGCTGCTGGAGCAGGTACCACTGAGCGTCGAGTTGCTGGGCCACGATCTGCTGAGGAAGCAGCGTGCCAGCGGTCAACACGACGCAGAGCAGGGCCAGCCCCATGGGAATCTCGTACGAGATCATCTGGGCGCTTGCCCGGAGACCACCAAGGAAGGAATACTTGTTATTGGAGGCCCATCCGCCAAGGGCAATGCCGTACACGCCCAGCGACGCGGCCGCCATGAGGTAAATGACCCCGATGTTTATGTCGGCCCCCATGATCGCCACCTGCTGGCCATCCCCGAGATTCAGGAAACCCCCGAATGGAATCACCACGAAGCCGATCATCGCGGGAATCACCGTGAGCGCCGGCGCGAGCACGAACAGCACCCGGTCCACGCCGCGAGGCATGAACTCCTCCTTGAAGAAGAGTTTCAAACCATCGGCCAGCGGCTGCAGAAGTCCCATCGGTCCCACCCGGCTCGGGCCGATGCGATCCTGCGCCCACGCGCACACCTTCCGCTCCAGCAAAATCAGATAGGCCGCCGCGGCGAGGCAGGTGTGCAGCACGACCACAATCACGATCATCGAGGCGATGAATTGTGGAAGCCAGGGGGGCATGGGACGCGGAGGATAGCGGCTGCCCGCAGCAGTGGAGAACGCGCCGCGGCCCCTCACCCGGCTTCGCCGGCCCCCTCACCAGACTTCGCCGGTCCCCTCACCAGGCTTCGCCGGCCCCCTCACCCGGCTTCGCCGGGAGCTCCCCCGCAGGCGGGGGAGCGGACTCGCGATATTCCCCTCCCCCACAACGTGGGGGAGGTGCCGCGGAGCGGCGGAGGGGGTGCGTTCTCTACTGGTGTTCTACTGCTCGGCTACTGACCTGCGCTCCGGCGACACCGTCGCCGTAGGCATCTTGCAGGGCGTGGACCTTCCATGTACCCGCCCGAAGGGCCGATATGGCGCGGACCGCGGCCATTGCGCCGGTCAACGTAGTGATCATCGGCACGCGGTTTCGAACGGCCATCGCTCGAATGCGACCCTCGTCCGTGTCAGAGCCGGTGCGGGTCGGCGTGTTGATGATGAGGTCGAGTTCGCCATTGGCCAACCGATCGAGAATATTGGGGCGAGCCCCCTCGGAAATCTTGCGGATCGGCGTGGCTTGCACGCTGTGGGCGGCGAGCAGATCGCAGGTGCCCTGTGTGCAGTGGACCGTAAAGCCCATCGAGCCGAGCGCCCGGGCGACATCAACGACGCCCTGCTTGTCGGCATCCCGCACGCTCAGGAAGACCTCGCCCTCGGTTGGAAGCGGCAGCCAAGCGCTCATCTTGGCCTTGGCAAGCGCCACCGGCAGCGAACGATCGAAGCCCATCGCCTCACCTGTCGATCGCATCTCCGGACCAAGCACTACATCGACTCCTGGAAATTTCTCGAATGGGAAGACTGGTTCCTTGACGGCGTAGAAACCGGATTCCTCACGCTGCGTTTCATCCTCAAGGCTCGCCAGCGATGCGCCCATCATGACCTTGGCGGCAATCCGCGACCATGGCACGCCGGTGCCCTTGGCGACAAATGGAACCGTACGGCTTGCGCGGGGGTTCACTTCGATCACGTATATGTCGTCGTCCCGCACGGCCAGTTGTAGATTCATGAGCCCTCGCACTTGCAAGGCCTCGGCGAGCGCCTTGGCGTGCTGCGTGATACGGCGGCGGATCGAGGGTCCAAGCGTGTCCGGCGGAAGAATGCACGATGAATCACCCGAGTGGACACCTGCCTGCTCGATGTGCTCCATGATGCCGGCGATGATCGCCTGGGGAGGATCGTGGGCGTGATCGATCTGCTCGCTCCGCGTGGATGAATGTGGTTCGAAGTCCGCGACAACGTCCACATCGACCTCGGTCGCGTGGCTGAGAAACCGATCGATCAGCACCGGAGCGTCCGCAAGTTCAGACACATCCACCGCCGTTCGCATGTAGCGATCAAGGGCATCCTCGTCGAAGCAGATCTCCATACCGCGCCCGCCGAGCACATAACTCGGCCGGACCAGCACCGGGTAGCCGATCTCGGCAGCGATGTCTCTCGCCTGCTCGAGGCTGTAGGCGATGCCATTGGGCGGCTGGTGCAAGCCGAGCCGGTTCAGGATGGCCTTGAAACTCTCGCGGTCTTCGGCCTCATCGATGGACTGCAGGCCGGTGCCGATCAGTGGAACGCCCGCCGCGGCAAGTCCGTGGGCCAGATTCAGCGGCGTCTGCCCACCGAACTGCACGATGCAACCGGCCACGCCACCGCTGCGGCTCGGGTCGTCGATGCCGCCACCGTTGAGTCGCTCAACGATGTTCAGGACATCCTCAAGCGTCAGTGGTTCGAAGAAGAGCAGGTCGCTCGTGTCGTAGTCGGTGCTGACCGTCTCCGGATTGGAGTTGATCATGACCGATTCAAAACCCATTTCGCGACAGGCAAAGGCGGCTTGGCAGCAGCAGTAGTCGAATTCGATGCCCTGCCCGATTCGATTGGGACCGCCGCCGAGGATGACGATCTTCTCATGCTCGCTCACTCGAATCTCGTCGTCGGTCATCACGATGCCATCGACCTCGAAGGGCTGCTCGTAGGTCGAGTAGTAATACGGCGTGATGGCCTCGAATTCGGCGGCGCACGTATCGACGAGTTTGAAGACCGGCTCGACGCCGAGTCGGCGTCGGTAGGCACGAACCTTCAGGATGGATTCGGTGCTGATTCCTCCTAGAAAGACCTTGGCAAGTTGCGGGTCGCTGTATCCGTGCTGCTTGGCCTCGAGCATGAGGTTTGCGTCGATGCCTTCGAGCGTCTCGCAGGCGAGCAACCGTTCTTCGAACCGAACGAGTTGCCTGAGTTGATCGAGGAACCAGGGGTCGATGCCGGTCAGATCGAAGATCCGTTCCAGACTCCACCCCAATTTCATCGCGTAGCGAATGTAGTACAGCCTGCCCTGGCACGGCACCGAGAGTTTGCGGGTGAGCGTCTCCTCGTCGACGGGCCACTCCACATCCGCCTCGCCGATGCGAGCTGCAAGCCAGCGGTCCTGTCCGTCGAGGCCGAAGCCGAAACGCTTGACCTCCATCGAACGGATCGCCTTCTGAAACGCTTCGCGGAAGTTACGGCCGATGCTCATCGCCTCGCCGACCGATTTCATCTGGGTCGTCAACGTTTCATCGGCTTCGGGAAACTTCTCGAAGGTCCACCGCGGCATCTTCACGACGACGTAATCGATTGATGGCTCGAAGCAGGCAGAAGTCGTTTCGGTGATGTCGTTGCGGAGTTCGTCGAGCGTGTAGCCGACGGCGAGTTTCGCAGCAATGTGCGCGATCGGGAAGCCCGTTGCCTTCGAGGCCAGCGCGCTGCTGCGAGAAACGCGAGGATTCATCTCAACCACGACCATCTCGGCGGTCTCGGGATTGATGGCGAACTGCACGTTGGACCCACCCGTCTCCACGCCGACCGCGCGGAGGATGTCGAATGAGGCATCACGAAGTCGTTGGTATTCGCGATCGCTGAGTGTCTGGATGGGCGCGACGGTCACCGAGTCACCAGTATGAACACCCATCGGGTCGATGTTCTCGATGCCGCAGATGATGATGCAGTTGTCGTTGCGATCGCGAACCACTTCGAGTTCGTATTCCTTCCAGCCGAGCACCGACTGGTCAATCTGCACTTGCCCAATTCGAGACGCCGCAAGTCCTCTGCGAACCTGGTCTTCGAACTCTCCGCGGTTGTATGCGATGCCGCCACCGCTTCCGCCGAGCGTGAAGGCGGGGCGGATGATGGCGGGCAGACCGATCTGCTCGAGGAAAGCACACCCCTCGTCAAGGCTGGTGACAACCTCACTCGTGGGTAACTGGTAGCCGCAGGATTCAACGACTTCGCGGAACTTCAGGCGGTCCTCGGCGCGGTCGATCACCTCGCGAGTGGCACCGATCATCTCGACGCCGAACTGTTCGAGAATGCCCGCCTCATCAAGTACGCACGCACAGTTCAGGGCCGTCTGGCCGCCAAGCGTCGGAAGGAGCGCATCGATCGGTGTGCCCCGCTCGGCCTCGAGAGAGAGAATCCGCTCAACAGCATCCTTTGTGATCGGCTCGATGTAGGTGCGATCCGAAAAGGCCGGGTCGGTCATGATCGTGGCGGGATTCGAGTTGACTAGCACGATGCGATAACCGTCATCGCGGAGGGCCTTGCACGCTTGCGTGCCCGAATAGTCGAATTCACAGCCTTGACCGATCACGATCGGTCCAGATCCGAGGATCAGAATCGTGTGAATATCGTCGCGGCGTGGCATGAGCGGGCTGTGGGTCCCATTTCGGCGAACGATATCAGAATGCCGCGGCGAACCGGACGTTACGGTGATGCCAATGCCGCCGGAAACTGCTTTGATTGCCGCTTCATTGGACCTCTGGTGGTCGTGGGGTATCCCATTGGCTGCCTATGCGGTCCTCGCGATTGCATGGTGGGTGTTCGCCGTGCCCGCCCTGCAGCGAGGACCAGGAGGGACAGCAGCACTCGGGCTGCTGTGGCGGAGCAGCAGAGTGCTGCTGCGGCGGCGACAAAGCCTGCGATTTGAGGGCATTGAGCACTATGAGCAGGCGATGGCGACCGGAGCCGTACTGGTCGTTGCCAACCACACCGGTGCCGTTGATCCGGTGCTGGTGCAAGTTGCGGGACCACGGCTGATCCGATGGATGATGGCCCGGGACATGATGGGCCGCGGGTGGGAAGACCTGTGGAGCTTCCTGCGCATCATCCCGGTGGATCGCAGCGGAACCGATGCTGCCTCGCTGCTCGCGGCAATGCGAATGCTCAAGCGTGGTGGCGTGGTGGGCATATTCCCCGAGGGTCGCATCACCCGCCCGCCGGGCACGATTCGGCCCTTCCAAGAGGGGGTGGGCATCCTCGCGACACGGTGCGGGGCGACCGTGCTGCCGTGCTGGATCTCAGGGACGCCGGATGTCGACGACGTGGTCGGCTCGGTGTTCGGTCGAAGCAAGAGCCGCGTGGTGTTTCTGGAACCGGTTCGGTACCAACGCAGCATGTCGGCTGCCGATGTGGCGATCGACCTGCGATCTCGGCTCATCGCGGCAAGCCGGTGGCCTGCCTGTGATGAGGAGATGCCGCTCATCGTGTCGCCATGATGTGCGCGAGCAGATCCTCGGGGGAGTCCAATTCCGGATTCCGTGACAGAGATCGCTCGGCAAGTTGACGTGCCGTGTCAGGACGTTCGCCAAGCGCGACGAGCATGACGATCGTGTCGGAGAGCATCGACGAAACAGCCGGATCGCCCGGGTACGAAATGGATGTCTCGCCATCGAGATACGCATCGACCTTCCCGGAGAGTTCGGCAATGATCGTCTCGGCGGTCCGCTTGCCGATCTCAGGCAGTGAAACGAGCGTTGCGGTATCACGGCGAGCGATGGCGGCCGCGATCTCGACTGCGGGCATCTGCAGGGCCCGAAGCGCCTTGCGGTGACCGATGTTCTTGACCGTCGTGAACAACTCAAAGAATTCGCGGTCATGCGCGGAGGCGAAACCGAGCAGACGAGGCACCATCGAGGTGCCCTGCCCGATGCCTTCGAGTACGAGCATGGTGTGGAACTCGACCTGCTGGCCTTGGCGGCGGTTGAGGGCATCGACGTCGCTTCCGGGTACGAGAACATCGATGACCATGGGACCGACCCCAATCTGGGCGCGACCGTTCGTGATGCTCACGAGTTGTCCGGCGATGCGTGCAAGCACCCATGCAGCCTACCCGGTTTTCAGCGTGTCCCGGATTGGATCTGCAATTGAGCGCACCCCCTCACCCGGCTTCGCCGGGAGCTCCCCCGCGGGCGGGGGAGCGGACTCGCGATACTCCCCTCCCCCACAACGTGGGGGAGGGGCCGCGAAGCGGCGGAGGGGGTGGGCCAAATGATCGCCATCAAACCCGCTGCCGCGGGCTTTGTGGCTCGGTGCATTACCCTGCACGCCATGCGACACGCGATGATCATGGCGGGCGGCAGCGGCACGAGGTTGTGGCCGATGAGCCGGGGCGGCCGTCCCAAACAGATGATCCCACTGGTACGGGGGCGGAGCCTGCTCTGGCACGCCGCTGCTCGACTGGATGGACTGCTGCCCCCGTCGCAGCAGTGGATCTGCACAGGCGAGCAACATCGGGCACTCATTCTGGATGAACTCTCCGGCTTCGACGGCTCGCATCTGATCGGTGAGCCCTGCCCGCGGGACACGCTCAACGCGGTCGCCCTGACCGCGGCGGTGCTGCAGCAGACCGATCCAGACGCCGTGTTTGCAGTGCTGACGGCCGATCACCTCATCACGCCACAGGACACGTTCGCGCGTTGTCTTCAGAACGGGTTTTCACTCGTCGAAGATGCTGCAAACCGCATGGTGACCTTCGGTATCGAACCGACCTGTCCTGCCACCGGCTTCGGATATGTCGAGTTGGGTGAGCCGATCGCCGGGCATGAGCCGGCGCATGAGACGGTCCGCTTTGTCGAGAAACCGAACAAAGAGACAGCGGCGTCCTATTTGGAGTCGGGACGGTTCAAGTGGAACTCGGGAATGTTCGTATTTTCCGCGAGTGGGTTTCTGGAGGCGTTGGATCGCTTTGCGCCAGAATCCGCCGCCGGCATGCGCACAATCGCCGAGGCGTGGAATCAACCCGGAAGAGTGGATGTCCTGCAAACCGTCTATCCGACACTCCAGAAAATCAGCGTGGACTACGCCATCATGGAGCCCGCTTCCCGTGATGAGTGCATCGAGGTCTGCACGGTACCCATGGATGTACAGTGGCTCGATGTAGGCAATTGGTCGGCTGCGGGCGAAACAATGGAGGCGGACGATCGCGGCAACCGATCCTTCGGCGCAGCGGCGCACCTCGATTCCACCAATGTCGTCAGCGTCAGTGAAGACCCGGAACACCTCATCGCAACGGTCGGATGCCATGATCTGGTCGTGGTGCATACACCTCATGCCACGCTGGTATGCCCCGCCGATCAAGTGCAGCGGGTGAAGGACCTGCACGGAATCGTCGATGAGGCGTGGCAGTAAGCCATGCGGCTGCTCGCCGTAGATCTTGGTGAGAAACGAACCGGGCTTGCCAGCGGAGATACTGAAACGGGCGTCGTCTTCCCGATCAAAACCCTGCACGTGCCACGTGGAGAAGCACTTGTGGAGGCCGTGCGCGAGGCTGCCGCAGATCATGCCGCAGATGCCATTGTGATCGGACTTCCCCTCAACATGGATGACACCGAGGGACCACGCGCCGCCATCAGCCGATCGTTCGGCGAAACCATGTCATCAGTTACGGGTCTGCCCGTCCACTTTCAGGATGAGCGGCTCACATCCTTCGAAGCCGACATGAGGCTTCGTGGCCGGAGGGACACGCCCGACAATGATGCCGTTGCCGCGGTAGTACTGCTCGAAGATTTCCTCACGCTGCAATGAGACCGCTCAGCCGACGTACCACCGAAGCCTGTCTTGACAACGACCGACGCGATCCGACGCTTGATCGGGGTCCTGCTCGAGCACCTTGATCCCGTCGGCACCCCCCTGACCGATCACCAGAATGCCCAGAAGAGAGACCCGTTCGATCACGACGGGCGGCAAGCAGTCGATCACGCCGCCGTCAGCGGCAATCGCGAGCACGGCGGCATCAAATGGCCGTTCTCCAAGTCCATCTCGAATCGAGGCGATGGACTCGGCGGGGGCCTGCGGAATCGGATGAACGTGGTCCGCCTCCAGACCGGAGGGCAGAATGAGCGACTCCTGCAGCCGGGCATGCACCGATTCAACCGCATCTTCGGCCGCCCCACCCACGTCTGGAAACCACAAGTGAGTCGCATGCCACGGGAAGGTTCGCAGGTCCGGATCGAGCATCATCCGAAGCCATGTGGAGTCGAGTTGTCGATCGCCTGATACGACCAGATCGAACCGCCCGCGCTCGCCGACCACTCGATCCGCCGTCTCCAGCACATCAGCCAAGAGCAGATCGATGGCCTCGTCAGCCGAGTCCAGCACATGGACGATCCCCGGCACATCCGGCGGCTCGGGAAGATTGACCGGCTCAAGATCGAAGGGTTCGTCGATCATGCTTCGCTCGGTATACGTTGATACCACGCCACCATCAACAGACTGACCGCGAGCAGCAATGCGCCATTGGCTTGGTGACCGCTCGTGAGCAACACCTCCCAGACAGGAACATCGGAAGTAGTGCCTGTTTCAGGCCGCATCAGCACGGCTGAAACTGCGCCGATCCCGAGCAGGATCTGCAAACCGATGCTCACCAGCAGCGTGCGGCCGAGCCAGATAAACACGCGGTCCCGCCCTTCCATGCCGGTCCCCCGCAGTCCAACGAAGACACCCACTACCACAACGAGCACCGCCATCACGATGTGCCCGAGCAGCGCATGTGTGGCCGCCGGAGCCCGTACGCCCAGATCGGTTCCAAGATGCCGATAGGCGGCGCCCAGAACGAGTTGTATCAGCAGGCACACCAGCAGTACGACGGCGAGTTGCCGGTCGGTCGCAAGGCGACCGCTGCCGATCGAAAGTCCGCCACGCAACCAACGGGTACTGGTCACCGCGGCCACCGTCGCCATGACCGCCAGCAGCACCTGCGCCAACACGCCATGCACGATGGCGAGCATGATGCTCGGCGAGAGATCTGTTGCCTCCTGACTCAAAGTCAGCACGCCGGTGACCCGCAAGCCTCCCAGCACACCCTGAGCAATGACCAGCACCAACACGAGGATGCCCAGCATGCCCACCCATATCCGCTTCTGGCCGATCCACAGTGCGATGCACAGAACGATCGCGGTAAGCCCCACGAACATCCCGGTCAGCCGGTGCGCATGCTCGAAGAACACACCGCTCTCAGGATCGGCCACCATTTCGGAAAGCGGATAGAGCAGCATGTTATGCCCGTAGGAATTGGGCCAGTCGGGCACGGCCAGCCCGGCCTCGAATCCGGTCACGACACCGCCGGTCACGATCATGAAGAAGGTGAGTCCGGCGGCGACCCAGCAAAAAACAGTGAGCCAGTTGCCATCGGTTCGCCACGGCTTGGTGGTCGAACCAATCAGCCCGCCGATTCCACCTGCAACGAAACACCCGATCAGGATGCCGAGGATCCATCCAATGCCGCCCGCCATTTCGCTGCGGAGCAGGCTCACGACTATGAGCAGGTTCAGGATGGCCGAAACAAACCCCACGAGTAATCCACGCACAAGGGGGGAAAGTGCGGTACTCAATCCTTGGTCACCGCGGCCGGCGACCCACCCGCCCCCGACAAGCGATAGAACCGCCAGACCGAACAGAAACTCACCAACAGCCGCACCTGGAATCAGGATGGCGAGGTAACTGAACAACCACATCAAGGTCGTGGCCCCGAACCCGGCCGCAAGAATGCGACTGGTATCACCGAACCGAGGGCGATCGTCCACTGACTGCAGATCTTCCTTCACTTTGGTCGGTGTTGCCACGTCCCTCACTCCTGATGCGCTGCGATTCACTGCGGCGGAGGCGTATACTAGGCGGCTCGTCCGGCGGCGCCCCGCCGCGCAGGTACCCCAATGGCCAACACAGCGACCACCCACACCAACTCCCATCGGACCGCGTCCGCAGGTCTGTTGAGCCTGTACGCGGATCTTGTCAAACTCCGCCTGAGCCTGCTCGTCGTGCTCACCGCGGGCGTCGGGTGCATCATGGCCAGTGGTCCGGTGATCGACTGGTTGTTGGTGCTGTGGACTGCCACGGGGACGCTCGCCTGCGCCGCAGCGGCCAACGCCATCAATCAAGTTGTTGAGACACATCGCGATGCAATGATGGACCGAACACGTACGCGACCGCTGCCTGCTGGACATCTCAGCCCGGCGCACGGATGGGTTGTAGCGATGCTGCTCGCCTACGCGGGCATCACCATGCTGGCACTGCTGGTCAACCTGTTCGCTGCGGGGCTCGCGCTGCTCACGCTGCTCATCTACGTACTGGCCTATACCCCGCTGAAGCCACGCTCGACACTCAACACGCTAATTGGTGCTGTCGTGGGCAGCATTCCACCGCTCATTGGTTGGGTTGCCGTCCGCGATCAATTGGACATCGGTGCCTGGACCCTCGCCGCCATCCTGTTTCTTTGGCAACTCCCACACTTTCTCTCGCTTGCTTGGATGTACCGCGATCAATACGAACGCGCAGGCTTCCGAATGCTGCCGTCGGTCAAGGGTGGCGAACATGCCGTATGCCAGGGCACGCTCGTCTCGACCGTATTGCTGCTTCCACTCTCCTTGCTTGTTGTCTCCTTTCGCATGGCGGGTGTCGCCTATGCGGTGTTCGCCATTCTGATCGGGCTTTGGTTTGTGTGGAAGTCGGTGCTGTTCTACCGGCATCGGACACAAGACACCGCAAAGGGCGCCTTCCTGTCAAGCCTGCTGTATCTGCCGCTGCTGTTGCTTGCGATGGTGTTCGATCGGGTCCCGCAGGCGAGCGAACTCATCATCACTCTGGAGCCGGTATCGCCATGAACCGCATCGCCCAGGCAGTGCGAGAAGGTGGATGGGTGCTGATCGTGGCTGTCGTCATGATCGGGACCCTGTTTACCTGGGCGATCGCGCCAGCGGTGCTCAAGATGGTCAGCCGTCCACCGGGCGATGGGCAGACGCTGTCCTCCTACGAGTTCGATCTGTCGAATCTGCGTCTACCAGGGACCGCCGTGCTGGAAACCGCCATGCTGCACCGCGACATGATTCCAGTGCTCGATGCACCCCCGGGAATCGTGAGCGCCGGTGATGTGGTCGATATCGCAGCAACCAGAAATCGATATCTCGTTTCGGACGATGCCGTCATCGGTGTCGCAATTGGCGACGAAGCCCGCGCCTACCCGCTGTCCATACTGCATGTGCATGAAATCATCCACGACGAACTCGGCGGCATTCCCATCGCGATCACGTGGCATTGGCCTTCCGCGTCACCTCGCGTCTTCGATCGCCGCCTGAATGGCGAGCCCCGTCTGTTCGGAATCACCGGGCTGGTCGCAGGTGGCAACCAGACCTTGTACGTTCGCCGCGAAGATGGTGAGATGGGCGGCGAAGCCATCATCTCGCAACTGCTGGGAAGATCCATCACCGGACCGGAGATGGAACTCGAAACGATGCCATTTCGATTCACCGATTGGTCCGCTTGGATGGACGAGCATCCCGACACGACCGTAGCCGCCGCCGTCCCCGCCCTCAAGAAGCGGTACAAACACGGCGACCCGGCCACTTACTACCTCAACTCGGATCTGCTGTTTGAGACCCCCGTTCCAGACGGCGGACCGGCTGCAAAGGAACCCGTGCTGCTGCTGGAACATGAACAAGGCGACACGCTTCTACTGAGAGCACAACATATGGATGCAGATCCCGATCTCGCTTCCTTGGCCCCCTCCGCGGCGGCCACGCCCCCACGGATCGAATTGGCCAGCCCTCCTGCTCACACGGACATGCGGCACGCCCTCTTTCATGCGATTCACTCATTGGGGCTGGATACCGAGAATCGCTGAGATTCCGGGGAAGGTTCCGACCTCCCTGTAGTAGGGTGTTGAGAAGTCGCAAGTCGTTTTTTGCCCCTGCGTGGCCGTCGACGAGAGGAAGTCCACATGTTGATCATCTTGGCCGCCGCTGCTGCCGTTGCCAGCACGCCGGAATTCGCCCTGAATGACCTGAAAGCGGTTTCGCCGGATGTGCGCATCCACCACAGCCAGGACGGCCGCGTTGACCGGCTCTTCGGAGACGTGCTGACAACCGGACGAACTTCGGCGGAGAGCACATCGCGATTCGTCAATGCGCACGCGGATGTCTGGGGCGTGGAGCCATCCTCTCTGGCCCTCGAACCCGTCCGCACGCCGATGATGCACGATCCGCAGACCGGACAGCCACGGTTCACGCGAATTCTCTACACCCAACACATTGATGGGATTCCCGTCTTCGACTCGTCGCTGCGGCTGCTGGTACGGAACACTCCGAACCATGAAGTCGTGCTGGCCGCTGCCGATCTTCGTCCGCTGCAGGGCTGGACTCCCCCGGCACCGCCATCACGAACTGCAACCGATGCAATCGCCCGCTCCGCAGCACGCACGCTGCTCGGCTCCCGCGCCAGAGTGACCGCCGCACCGCGGCTGGTTGTGTTTGCTGGAAGCGGAACGAGCACCATGAGTCCCCACTTGGCAGTCGAAGTCACTGTTGCACGCGGCGTCAACGGCGATGCCGACTACGCACAGCATCTTCTGATTCTCGACGCCACTTCCGGGGGCGTTCTGCATGATGAAGATCGAATCGTCCATTGTGCACCGAGCCTCTCTTCAATCACGGCAGTTGCGCAAGGTGACATCAGCGGAATCGTCGAAGCCCGCGTAAACGACGGTTGGAGCGCCTGGGAGTGTGACGACACCGTGACCGAACCGCTCGCTCATGCCTACGTGAACGTGGGCAGCGATGTTGTCGTCACGGATGCCGATGGGATGTTCTCTTCGACGGCAACCGAACCGACAACGGTCATCTCCCCGCTTCGCGGGCCGTGGTTCTCGGTCAATAATGACGCCGGCACCGATGCCAGCATCGAAGCAGATGCCGAGAACGGTGACTTCGTACAAATTCTGCACAACAAAGATCAGACCGAACTGATCATGGCGCAGGCGGTCGCCTTCCGTGATGCAAACGACGTGCGTGATTTCACGCTCCTGGTCAACCCTTCGTTTCCGACGATTGGCAACCAGGCGGAATTTCCGGTGAATGTCAATCTCGACAGCACCTGCAACGCCTACTACGACTACTCGTCGATCAACTTCTACCAGTCAGGTGGCGGCTGCAACAACACCGCCTTCGGTCACGTGGTCTACCACGAATATGGACATCATCTCATCTCGGTCGCAGGATCCGGACAAGGCGAATACGGCGAGGGCATGGCAGACTGCATTGGTCTGATCATGACCAGTGATCCCATGATGGCACCAGGTTTCTACGCAGGAAACTGCGCCAGCGGGATCCGCAATGCCGACAACAACTGTCAGTACTCGGCGACGGGATGCTCGAGTTGTGGAAGTGCAATCCACTCATGCGGACAGCTTCTCTCTGGATGCGTCTGGGATACATGGGAAGCACTTCGCGTGTCATCGCCACTTGAAGCCGACCAAGTCATTCGAGATCTGACGATCAACAGCATCTTGCTGCATACCGGAACGTCCATCGACGATGCCATCGCGATTGATTTCGTCACGCTCGATGATGATGACGGCGACATCACCAACGGGTCTCCGCATTACAACGCAATCAAGGCCGGATTCAGTGCCCACGGCATCGATGTCCCGCCGATTGCGTGGCTTGATGTGTCCTTCCCGAACGGAATCCCAAGCCGCGTGGCACCGGATGGTTCAACGGACATGGCCGTCCACATCGGCAATTTGCTCGGTGAGTATCAGCCGGGCACGGCCAATTTGATGGTGCGAATCAATGGTCTCATCACCTCGCATCCGCTTGAGGATCTCGGCGAAGGCGACTTCGTGGCGCACTTTCCTCCCACCGAATGTGGTGGAGATGTGGAGTTCTTCCTCTGGATCAAGACGATGGATGACGAGAGCGTCTTTGTGCCAGCCGCCGCGCCCGATGAGTTCTATGTTGCGCTGTCCGCATGGTCAGACCCGGAAGTCACCTGGTACGACGACTCTTCGACCGACACGGGCTGGACCATAAGTGGCGATGCCGTGGATGGACAGTGGGAACGGGGCATACCCTATGGCGGCAACAACCGCCCGCAGACCGATTGCGATGACGCCGCCAGTTGGTGCTGGCTCACAGACAACGCATCCGGACAGAGCGATGTCGATGGCGGGCAGACCATCCTGACCTCGGCACGGATCGATGCCACGGGCGGCAGCCACGTCGGCTTCTGTTTCTGGTATCGCAATCAGCGGAACAATGGTTCCGGACAAGACGATACGTTGGACATCCTCGTTTCTGACGATGATGGTCTCACGTGGGCTTCGGTGCGTGAGGTCGGGCCGACCGGACCTGATACCGACGGTGTGTGGATTACTGAGCAGCATTCGCTTCTGGATATTGGCGGCTTCGCGCCGAACGATGCATTCCGTATCCGCTTCATCGCACAAGATCTTGGCCAGGAAAGCCGCGTCGAAGCGGCGGTGGACAACATCGAGATTCTCTCGGTGGACTGCTCCGAGCAACCCTGCCCCGGGGATCTCGACGGTGATGGTCAGATCGGTACCAACGAGATTCTCGCGGTCCTTGATGCGTGGGGCGAGTGTGACGGGTGTCCCGCGGACATCACCGGAGACGGCGTCGTCAATGTCAATGACCTGCTCTACATGGTCGGTGCCTTCGGTCCCTGCCCCTGATCGAGTCTGCGTATGTCTGCGACCGTAATCGTCTCCCAAGGAGGAAGCGATGCGATCAACCATGCTGCTGGCACTGACGTTGACGACCGTGGTTTCAGCACACCCGGATGATCACCCGTGGCGACCCGAACGGCTGCTCCCACGCGAAGACCCGTTCGCCCGACTCGACGACGCGGAACTTCCGTCGCCCAACCGCTTTCGCGCCGCCAGCGGCGCACCCGGCCCGGACTACTGGCAGCAGCAGGTGGACTACGACATCGATGTCCGCCTCGATCCGCTTGTCCACCAACTGGAGGGTCATGAGGCGATCACGTATCACAACAACAGTCCCGATACGCTGCATTGGTTGTGGGTGCAACTTGAGCAGAATCGCTTCCGCCCTGATGCACGCGGAGAACTGGCGACGACAGCACCCAATCTCGAGCACGGCATGTCGTTCGACGGGCTTCGCCGACATCTCGGCCGAGCCGAGTTTCAGGGTGGCATGCACATCGAGCGGGTCGTGAATGACCGCGGCGAATCGCTTCCGTTCGTCATAGATGGCACGATGATGCGTATCGATCTACCGAAGCCACTGAAGCCCGGTGGAGTCTTTCAATTCACGATCGACTGGACCGGTGTTGTCGTACCGGACGATATCGCCGGCCGAAGCGGCTACGAGACCTTTGACGATGGTCGCACGCTGTATCAGATCGCCCAGTGGTTTCCACGACTTGCCGCCTACACGGACTACGACGGATGGCAGACTCGACCATTTCTCGGTCGCGGCGAATTCACGCTTGAGTTCGGGAGTTACGACGTCAGTATCACTGTTCCAGATACCTACCTCGTCGGCGCAACCGGTGCATTGACGAACCCTCGGAAGGTGTTGACATCCGCGCAGCGCAACCGCCTCGCAGAAGCCCGCAACTCTGACACGCCGATCATGATCGTGACCCGAGAAGAATCGGACGACCTCGTCGATACGACACCCCGGGGCGAGAAGACCTGGCACTTCAAAGCCGACAATGTCCGTGATTTCGCCTTCAGCACCTCTCCGGCCTTCGCCTGGGATGCGATGGGTGTGCAGGTCCCCGACCGGGATGAACCGGTCATGGCCATGTCGATGTGGCCCAAGGAGGGCGATGGTCTGTGGGACCAGTACTCAACCCACGCGGTTGCCCATGCCCTTGAATCCTATTCGCAGACGGCGATGCCCTACCCCTGGCCGGTCGCGTGGTCGGTCAATGGCGTCGTCGGCGGCGGCATGGAGTATCCAATGATGACCTTCAACGGTCCCCGCCCCGAGAAGGACGGTACGTGGACCGAGCGGGCCAAGTATGGCCTGATCTCGGTCGTCATTCATGAAGTTGGACACTTCTGGTTCCCCATGATCGTCAACAGCGACGAGCGACAGTGGACATGGATGGACGAGGGGCTCAACTCCTACCACCAGTTCCTCGCCGAAAGGAGTTGGGAAGAAGACTACGCGCGAAGTCGCGGACTGCCTCGCTCGATCGCCGGCTACATGAGCGATGTCGAACACACTCGCCCCATCATGACCGCCAGCGAAAGCATCCTGCAGTTCGGCAACAACGCCTATGCCAAACCCGCAACGGCGCTGAATGTTCTGCGGGAGACCGTCGTCGGACGCGATCTCTTTGATCACGCCATGCATGCCTACACACGGCGATGGGCCTTCAAGCGCCCGGAGCCCGCCGACTTCTTCCGAACAATCGAAGACGCGAGCGGTCGCGATCTCGACTGGTTCTGGCGGGGCTGGTTCTACGACACGCGACCGGTCGACATCGGTATCGAGGAGGTTCAGACATGGCGGGTCAGCAGCGGTGAACCCGCTGTCAAGAAGGCGGCGGACAAGGTCGAACAGGACCGTGAGGAGCCGACAACGATTACCGAGCAACGAAATGTCGAAACCGCCCGGAGAACAGATCGGTTCCCGGAACTCATCGACTTCTACAGCACATTCGAGGCGCACGATGTCACACCTGCAGATATGCGGGCGTGGGAGAAACTGCTCGGCGAACTCGACGTGAAGGACCGTGATCTACTTGAAACCGACTCGCTTTTTCATGTCATCCGCTTCAACACCAACGGCGGACTGGTCATGCCACTTCCCATCCACATCGTGTACGAGGACGGCACGGTGGAGGACATCACGCTTCCAGCAGACCTGTGGCGAAGCGACCATCGCCGCGCCGCCAAGATGCTCATTCGAGACAAGGCCATCGCCCACGTGCTACTCGACCCCAACGACGAACTGGCAGATGTGGATCGATCTGACAACCGCTACCCGCCCGAGATCGAAGGGAGCCGATTTGGTCTGAATCCCGAGCGAAAGACAACCAATCCGATGCGGGAAGCTGGCAAAGAGGTCAAGCGCAGCGAGACCGCCGATTCGATGGCCAAGTGGGGAGCCGCCGCGGCAATCCGCATCGCCGGCGATGACGATCGAATCGCCGCGTTGTTTGCCGAGTTGCCGCCACGCGACGGATGGGGAAACCCGATTGGTGTGACGGTCCTCGACCTCGACGACACCACCGGCGTGGCCATACTGGTCAGCCCGGGTCCCGACACGCTGCACGGCACCCCGGACGATCTCTCCGCGACGCTCGCGCTCGACGGCACCCTCACCCCGCTTCTGACAGCGAGCGAACGGCCGGAGAAGGACGGGCCGGATACCGGGACCTGAGTCCGACTCTCTTTCAGAGGATGACGAGCATCGT
>JASMMN010000057.1 GCA_030748155.1 Phycisphaerales bacterium | reverse complement strand
CCTACGTGGCCAGGAATTCCACCCCTCACAGTCAGGGTGTGGGTGCTCCCGCTCGCCTTGTGTGCCTCGAAGTGACGGGCAACTGGGGGGCCGTCGGCAAAATGAGACGGCCACTGGCATTCGCCAGTGGCCGCTGCGTGATTGTCTGTTCGAGTTCCGCCCCCGGAGGATCAGCCCTCTCTCATTGACAGAACTTCCTTCCGGACGTCCTGAGCCGCGTTCTTGATGTCCTGCATCGCCTTGCGGACTCGGGTTCCGGCGGCCTTGTTGCCCCCGCCGCACTTGGCGACATCATCGGCGGCACCTTCGATGAGGTTCTTGAGATGTTCATATGACTGCATTGACTGACGTCCTTTGCCTTGTCCAAGGGCTCTCAACGCCGATCCCGAACGTCGGGGGGCGGTGCCCGTCAATGGCGAGAGTATCGGTCATTTGCCGCCATGTCCGTCGATATTGGCTCAGTGAGGCCATTTTTTGACGCTCTATTCGGTGTTTGTATGGGTTTTGGGGTCAGATTTCGAGGTCTACTGACTCGCTCAGGCGGTTGTGCCATCGATTTCGGACAGGTTCCGCAACATCCTTCGTGAAGCGGGCGACCTGCTCTGAGCAGGTTCCCACGTACCGCATCGGGTCTAGAACGCCTGATACATCGACGGTGGCAAACAGCGGATCCGTTCTCAATCGGGCGAGCAGATCGTTCTCCTGGCCCGACTTGACGCGGTCCGCCGCAGCCAATGCGTGTTGCCGGACGGCCGCGTGGGCTTCCTGGCGATCGACTCCCTCTTTGACAGCCGCCATCATGATGTCTTCAGTCGCCATGAAGGGCAGTTCGGCCTGCAGGCGGGCCTGAACGATGGCGGGGCGAACGATGAGGCCGTCGGCCACATTTCGCATCACGTCGAGAACGCCATCCAAGGCGAGGAAGGCCTCGGGCAGCACAAGCCGCCGGTTGGAGGAGTCATCGAGTGTGCGTTCGAGCCATTGCACCGATGCGGTCTGTAGGGGCGATGCGGCCAAGGTCATCACGAAGCGGGCCATGCCGCAGGCCCGCTCGCATCGCATGGGATTGCGTTTATAGGCCATGGCTGACGAACCGATCTGACTCGCCTCAAAGGGCTCTTCCAATTCCTTGACGCCAGCGAGCAGACGGATGTCGGTTGCGCATTTGTGGACTGCAGCGGCCACACCAGCGAGCGCTGCAAGTATCTGGGCATCCACCAAGCGTGGGTAGGTTTGCCCCGTGACGGGAAAGCGATCATCCGGTTGCCATCCCATGCGTTCGGTGACCAACCGGTCGAGCGATTCGACCTTGGCGGCATCGTTGTCGAAGAGGGCCATGAACGAGGCCTGAGATCCGGTGGCGCCTCGGACACCACGGAACCGCAGCGTGTCGAGACGATGCTCGAGGTCTTCCAGGGCCAGCCAGAGATCCTGTGCCCACGTGGCGGCGCGACGACCGACGGTGACGGGCTGCGCGGGCTGGTAGTGCGTAGCGCCGAGCGTTGGCAGATCCTTCCACTTCTCTGCAAAGTCGCAGAGCGCCAGCAGGACGCCAGCCGTTTTTGCCGCGACAAGTTCAATCGCCTCACGCAGCAGGATCAGTTCGGTATTGCAGTTGACAAACTGGCTCGTGGCACCGAGGTGGATGATCCCCTTGGCCTCCGGAATCTGATCGCCCCACGCATGCACGTGGGCCATGACATCGTGCCGAAGTTGCCGCTCGTACTCGCTGGCGGCGGCGAGGTCGATGTCATCCAAATGGGACCGCATGGCCTCAAGTTGGCTCTCACTGATCTCCAGGCCGAGTTCACGCTCTGATTCGGCCAGGGCCAACCACAGCCTTCGCCACGTGCTGAATTTCCGCTGGTCCGACCAGATCTCCTGCATCGCTGCCGAGGCATAGCGGGTCGACAGCGGCGAGCGGTAGGTTGAGGCGTCGGTGCTCAAGCGACGCATGATACCCGTGCGGGCGTATCCTCGGCAGCAGATGCCCCGTTCCCCAGCACGTACCTCGTTGATCGAAGCTATGGGGCATATGGCTGTATGGGCGGGCTTGTACGCAGTCGGGTGCGTGCTCTTTGTGTTCGGCGTACTCGACCTTCCTGTCCGGTGGCGACCGCTCGTGATCGCCATGCTCGTTACGACCGGAACCTACCTTCTAGATCGAGTCGGCGGCTGGTCGGCGATGCCAGACCGCGCCGACTTGGCCTCGGTACCCCGCCGGGTCAGGTTTCTTCGCCGGCGGATGCCGCGACCGCGATCTGTGGCAGTTGGTTTGCTGGTACTTGGATTGGCATTCGCCGCTTCGGAAGGTTGGCTCGTCGCCGTACTGGTACCGACGGCGGTCGTTGGGATGATGGCCTACGGACACCTTCCGGGGGCGGGACGCCTCAAGGATCGGCTGCTGCTCAAGAACGCCGCGGTGGCCGCGAGTTTGACGGGCATGGCGGTTGTGCTGGTTCTGGCCGAATCGATGCCGCGTGAGCCCTTGGCATGGTTCATCGCGGCCGGTGTGTTGATGCTGCATGTCCTGGCTGGCGCGATGTTGTGCGATCTGGACGATCGACACTCGGATGCCCGCCATGGCACCCGAACACTTCCCAATACGCTCGGCCCGGCCTGCACTTGGTGGGTGGCGGATGGACTCGTCGTTGTTGCCAGCGGGTTGCTGCTGCTCGCAAGCGATTCGGGGTGGGTTGATTCCCGTCACGCCGTTTCCTTGGCGACTTTCCCACCGCTTGTGGTGATTCTGCTGCACACGCTGCGGCCCCGCGTGGTGCGAGATCTCGTTGATCTGGGCTTTCCACTCGCGGTCACGCTGGCGCTGCTGCTTGGGTGACCCACGTCGTGTCATGGTTGTCCAAAGCGAGGCTCTTCACCACGACACAATCGCCGGTAGTTGACGCGATGTCGCCAGAGGACCAGCGCAGCGACCACGAGGGAAACGGTGATCGGGGGCAGTATCCGAGCCGACAACTCGGTGGTGGAGAGTCCCTCGGGAGGCGGCGTGGAGAGCAGCAGCACGATGGTCGCAGCGGGAACCATCACCGCCGCGATCATGCTTGCCAATGAGACGATCCGAGTGACGCTCATGACCAGCAGCCAGATGGCAAAGGCGATGAGGGCGGGAATGCCCAGCGTAGGCCACATGGCCAGCATGGCACCAAAGGCCGTGGCGACGCCCTTGCCGCCGCGGAACCCGAGGAAGATCGAAGCCATGTGACCAAGAAGCGGTGCCAGACCGACCACGATCCAGAGCCAGAACGTGGCCGGCGGGATGTTCACCGCCCACTGGCCGAGAAGGCCGTGTGTGCTGCCAGCGACGAGGACGGGGATCGCGCCCTTGCAGAGGTCGAGGGCGAAACAGAACACCCCGAGCCGCGTTCCGAGTACTCGCCCGACATTGGTTGCGCCGATGTTCCCCGAGCCATGCGCCCTGATATCCACGCCACGGGCGCGGGCGATCAATACGCCGAAGGGAACGGATCCCAACAGATAGCCGCCGATGATGAGCAGGGACCAACTCATGTGCGGCGCTGGTGTGCGGACCGCCGCCCGCCCGCCATGGCTGGTATCAGAAACATGGCAAGGAGACCGACGCCTACGCCAGCAAGTAGGGTTGACTCAAAGGCTGATACGATCGTCCATGCTGCCAACATCGCAAGAGGGACGATGATGACGGGTTCCCCTCGAATACGAAGCCCCATCTGAATAAGCGCCATCGCGAGGACGCCGATCATCAGCGAGAGCCCCACCAAGCCCGTACTGGCCGCTTGGTACACGAAGGAGGAGTGGGGATTGAACTGATGTTGATCAATAGTGGTCTTGTTGTAGGGCCAGGTAAACGCCAACCCCGGCTGCGTCTTCAAGCCCGTGGAAAGCCCTCCCAGCCCCCATCCGGCAATTGGCTTGCGGGTCATCATGTTCCGGCCCCCATTCCACATCTTCCGTCGGTAGTTGACCACGCCCCGGTTCGCCGGGAGCCAGGTTGAGTCGTTGAACTGCTCAATGGCTGGAACCATGCGCTGTATAACGATGGTGGCACCCCGCGATTCGAGGAAGGCCTCGTCGATGGTCGCTGCGACGGCTACGCCTGCTGTGGTCGCGGTCGCGATCAGGAAGATTCGCCATCGCAGCGTTGGGATCAGGGCCACCAGTATCAGTATGCCGCCAACACCAACGACGGCCAGTGCGAGCCAGCAACTTCGAGTGGCGTTCAGGACTACGGCCATGAGGGTGATGACGGCACCGGCGATGTGCCAGACGACCGAGGCGGCACCCGCCTTGATGCCAATCAGCAGGAAGTGTCCGATCAGGGCGGCCAGGCATACCATTCCCGCGTTCCAAACGCCCATGGACATGGCAGGCCGCCTGATGCGAGCGGGTGTATCGGTCGGGATCCAGCCCACTGATTGCGCGACGATTCCGGCGGCGACCAAGGTGCCGGCGATGATGAATGCGCCCAGTGCCATCGGCCACTTGCGAAGGACGGGCCACACGGCGAAGGGGACAGCGAGCAGCCGGAGGCCACCGAGTTGATCCGCACCAAAGCCGGGATTAGGAGACCAGGTCAGGGAAAGGCTCGACCAGACGACCCATGCAACGAGCAGCCAGGCGATCGGGCTCCGCGGCGCATCTGACCATGCGTACCCGACCTGTCCAATGGTCGCCCGCAGCACGCTCCAGATGATCAGCCCACCGAACACCACGTCTTTGGCCCAAGGAATCATGCCGAGCGGAAGCATGAAGGCCCACAGCACGAACAAGATCGTGTGAATTCGGTCCCCGAACGGATCGGCTTTCGCGGCGCGGGCAATAGGGTCACCAGCGATCATCTTGCTTGGCGCAACTTTCCGTTTGGCAGTCGTGTTGGCGTGCTTCACGGTTCGGTGGAGAGTATAGAACTACCCGCTTCCTTCCATCCGTCGATGATCTGCAGGACATCGCCCACTGTGATGCGGTCGATGCAGCAGTCTGCTCCACAGCGATCCGCCATCAGTTCATCCGGAAGAAAGGGTGCTGCAAGTAATCGCCGCTCCATGGCGTGTTCCAGAAGCGTCCAACGATGATCCGTCGGGCCGAAGAGTGATATGACCGGTGTGCCAACCGCGATGGCTACGTGCCTCGGACCGGTGTCGTTCGATATCGCCACCTCGGCACCAGTTGCGATGGCCTTGAGCGCCCCGAGTGTGCCGCCACGCTCGGCCAGATCAATCGTCGGTCCGTCGCAGCCATCCGCGACTGCTGCTGTCAAGGATCGCTCTGCGGGCGATCCGGCGATTACCGCGGTCCAACCGCGGCGCTCATACAGCGCATTGGCGACGGCAGCGAACCGCTCTGTGGGCCAGCGTTTGTCTTCGCGGTTGGCGCCGGGGACCAGCAGTACATACGGCAGTGGCTGTTCCATCATGACCGATGTCGCAGCTTGACGGTCCTCCTCGGTGACGATCAGTTCAGGCAAGTCCGGAGATCCCGATCCGACCAATCCGCAGTACCAGTCCACGGTGGACACTGGTGGTGTTCGGCTCTGTGGTTTGACGGCATCGCTGAGCAGCCAACCTCGCCCCTCCTGCGCATAGCCGATGCGGCGGCAGCGCCCGGCCAACCGCGCGGCGAGCGCGGTGCGGAAACTGCCGGGCAGCACCAAGATCACCTCCGGCCGTGTCGACGCCAAGACCCGCCCTGCACGCCACGGTCCCATCACGCCTCGCGGATCGATTGTTACGAGGTCATCGACCGCAGGATGACCTCGAAGCAGTGGTTTCATGCCGTGCCGCACTGCGGCCGTGACATGCGCGTCATCGGGAAGTGCCGCTCGCAGTGTCTTCAACGCAGGCGTCGCCATACAGACATCACCGATCCAGGTGGGCATGATCACCGTGACCCGTCGAACATGAGACCAGTCGTTCATGCCCCACTGTCCCGAAGAATGATCTCAACCGCTTCCGGCATGGATCCAGCGACATGATTGGGGGGAGGATCGCCCGGCGTCTGACCAAGCAGAATCGTTCGACATCCTGCAGTTTGGCCAGCGGCGATGTCACGATCCTGATCGCCGATCATCCATGACCGGGTGAGATCCAGTCTGTGTCGATCCGCCGCCTCGATCAGCATTCCCGGCGAGGGCTTCCGCCACGGATGTTCGCGGGTGTAGGCGGGCACTGTTCCCTCTGGGTGCCACGGACACCAGAGCCAATCCAGAATGGGTACATCAGCGAGCAGTTGTTCTGCGCGGGCGTGTACCGACTTGACCGCGGCCTCGTCGTATCGTCCCCGCGCGACACCGCCTTGATTGGTGATGACGATCAGTGGCCAGCCCTGCTCATGCAGCCTGCGAAGCGACTCGCGGACGCCGGGCATCAGTACGACGCCATCTGGGTCACCAAGATCGCCGTCGTTGAAGATGATCGTATTGTCGCGGTCGAGGAAG
>JASMMN010000056.1 GCA_030748155.1 Phycisphaerales bacterium | reverse complement strand
TTCGAGCTGCGACATTGCAGATCTTGGCAACTTCGCCGGTGGTGAATACATCTTTGTCAAACATGGTCATGAAATGTGGGTCCTTGATATCGGGCTTCGGGGATCGATATGCCCCGCACAGTGCATCGGGTAGTCAGAAGGGACAGTTCATTCGAACCCACGCTTCTTTCAGGAACACCCGGCAAAACCCGCATTTCAGAGACAATTGGAACACAGGACCTCTAAACCGCTGTCTTTCTCGGTCATTGCGAGCCTGTGGCATACCCCCTCAGGCGCAGAGAAGGATGGTAATCCGCACCAGAACCCCCTCCGCCGCTTCGCGGCACCTCCCCCACGTTGTGGGGGAGGGGAATCTGGGAAGTCCGCTCCCCCGCTTGCGGGGGAGCTCCGGCGGAGCCGGGTGAGGGGGTGCGTTCTGCGACTCGCGGGTATTACGCCTGCGGCCCTGCTGCTCGAACAGCCTCGGTCAACTCGTAGTTGGCGTCGTTGGCGCGGAAGCGGCTGGCGAGGTCGGCAGCGACGCGGTCATACGCATCCCCGTCCCCCCACGTGTTGCGGGGCGTGAGTACCTCGGTCGGTACACCCTGACAGGCATCGGGGACGCGAAGACCGAAAACCGGCTCGGCGGCCCAGGTAGCCTCGCGGAGCGATCCGTCGAGGATGGCCGTCACGAAAGCGCGGGTCCAAGCGAGTTTGAACCGCTCGCCCGTTCCGTAGGGACCACCGGTCCAACCGGTATTGAGTAGCCAAACATCCACATTCTGGCCATCAACTCTCTTGTCGAGCCACTCCGCATACACCATGGGTGGTCTGGGCATGAAGGGACCGCCAAAGCACGGGCTGAAGTTCGGCTGCGGCTCGGTGATGCCAGCCTCGGTCCCCGCGAGTTTGGAGGTGTACCCGTTGACGAAGTAGTACATCGCCTGCTCGCGGGTGAGCAGCGACACCGGCGGCAGCACGCCGAAGGCGTCGGCCGTCAGGAAGATCACATTCTTGGGATGTCCCCCCACCGACGGAATACGCGCGCCCGGAATGAACTCGACGGGGTATGTGACACGTGTGTTCTCGGTCTTGGTCGCGAGGTCGTAGTCAGGCACGCGGGTGTCCGGATCGATCACCGTGTTCTCAAGCACCGAACCGAATCTGATGGCATTCCAGATCTGCGGCTCGCCCTCCTCCGAAAGCTCGATGCACTTGGCGTAGCAGCCACCCTCGAAATTGAAGATCCCGCGATCGGACCAGCCGTGCTCGTCATCACCGATCAGTGGGCGATCCGGGTCGGCCGAAAGCGTGGTCTTGCCCGTGCCGGAGAGGCCGAAGAACAGGGCCACATTGGCCGGATCATCCGCCTCGACGTTGGCCGAGCAGTGCATCGGAAACACATCAACGTCGGGCATGTCGTAGTTCATGGCGTAGAAGATCGACTTCTTCATCTCGCCCGCGTATTCGGTGCCGAGAATGATGACCTTCTTCTGCTCAAGCGACTGCACGATCGCCACTGGGCCGTTCAACCCGAGCGACTCCCAGTCCTCCACTTTCAGCGTGCAGGCATTGAGAATCGTCCAGTCCGCATCGAAGTCGGGCAGATCGGCGGCATCGGCCTGGATGAAGAGCGTCGAAGCGAACTGACAGTGCCAGGCGAGTTCGGTAACCACGCTGACCTTCAGACGATAGGCCGGATCGGCACCGCAGTACCCATCGAAGTGGTACAGGGACTCTCGCGTATCGAGGTGCTCGCAGGCCATCCTCTCCAAAACGGCGAACCCCTCCGGCGTGATGGGACGATTGACGCTGCCCCAGTCGATGTGGTCGTGAATGCCCGGCGTATCTTCGAGGAACTTGTCCTTGGGACTGCGACCGGTCCGCTCGCCGGTATCAACTGCCAAGGCACCGTTGGCGGCCAGCCCGCCCTCGCCACGGCGAATGGCTTCTTCGATGAGCCACGCCGCGGGCTTGTTGGCGTGGATGGTGGTGGCGAACTTCGGTAACGCGGTGGGTGTAGTTGGCATACCTCGGCTCCGTCCTGATGCAGGCAAGCGGCCCGAGAGGGCCGCGAAATGTCAAAGAGAGAGAGTGTATCGAACACACGCCCCGCTCGGGTCGAAAAGAACCCGACGATGGGCTGTTGCGGGTACCCTGCCCGTCTCTCTGGCGACCGTAGCTCAGGGGTAGAGCACCTGGTTGTGGTCCAGGATGTCGCGGGTTCAAATCCCGTCGGTCGCCCTTTCAGCCCCATGCGGATTCATTGCGTCCAGTTCGACATCACGTGGGAAGACAAGGCCGCCAGCCACGCTCGCGCCGAGGCCCTGCTTGAGGCGAGCGGCCCATCGCCCGGCGGATTGATCGTGCTGCCGGAACTCGGGGATGTGGGCTTCAGTTTCGCGCTTGATCGCATCGTGGATGACCGCTCAGAGCAGTGGGCATGCCAACTCGCCGCCCGCTGGCGGTGCTGGGTGCTGCATGGGTGGCCGATGCTTGGCCGGGACGGCAAGGGGCGAAACGTATCGGGGCTGTGCTCGCCGGACGGGACGCTCCTCGGGATTGCCGAGAAGATGCATCCCTTTACGATCGGCAATGATGGCGGGGTGTACATGCCCGGGGATCGTGTGCGGGTATTTGATGTGGAGGGCGTTTCGCTGTGCCCGCTGGTGTGCTATGACCTGCGGTTTCCCGAAGTGTTCCGCCGCGGGATGAGTGAAGGGGCGGAGATGTTCACAGTGATCGCAAACTGGCCTGCACAACGGGACGCGCACTGGCGGACGCTGCTGATTGCCCGGGCGATTGAGAATCAGGCGATTGTGGTCGGATGCAATCGGGTTGGAAGCGATCCGTCGTTTCGGTATGCGGGCGGTTCGCTGATTGTCGATGCCGAAGGGGTGGTGGTCGCCGAGGGAGGAGATGGGGAAGAAGTCATATCGGCAGAGGTGGATCCCGCAGAAATGCGGACGTGGAGAAAGGTGTTTCCGGCGCTTCGGGATGTGCGGTAGGCTCAGATACCCCTACGATGACCTTTGAATTTCGGTTACTTGTCGGGGTGATGCCCGCGATCGGCGGACCCGATCCTTCCTGCGAGCAGGCACGCTGCTCGTCCGGTCTTTGGGAAGGCGGAGCAGGGAACACGCAACGAGCAGGCGAATCAATGGCGAGACCCGGACTTGAACCGGGGACACCGGCATTTTCAATGCCGTGCTCTACCAACTGAGCTACCTCGCCGGAGAGAGGCAGCGTAGAGGTTCTCGACGCTCCGGGCAAGCGGCGGATCAGGCAGCGGTTCGCGCAGGTGGATGCCCGGAATCCGGCAGCATCGCGCCGGGCAGTGGGTATTTGCTCCCGAGCGTTCGCAGCAGGTCGGTGCGGCTGGTCATGACGAAGAAGACAGGCCGATCCACGGTGCGGGCGACAAAGCGGTGGGCCCGGACGAGCAGGGATGGAGTGGTCGCCACCATGAGTTCACCCTCATCCCATCGAATTGGCACGATCCCGAACTGCCAAGCCTGTCGGCGGGTGATCAACGCCAGAACGGCTGGGTCGAGCGACTCCCGGGCGAGATCGACTGTCCGGGTCAAACTGGCGTACTGATCGGCCCACGCACGCTCGATGTCACGCGGATCGGTGCAGAAGAGCCGCTCGCAGACCAGTCCGAAGGGGTCGCCTGTCCGTGACTGCTCCGCCAACGCTCGCGTGACCTGCCGGGCCTCCAGCACGCCATTTCGAACGAGTAGATGTCCCAATCGCGATTCCATGCAATCTGACTCCCTGTTGCTCCTGTGTTCGTCCACCCGATGGCTCGTCTGAAGCGGAATTGCCATCCGATGGAACCGAACAGGCCACACTCGGGCCGATCATGCGGTCTGCGCGGCGCAGCCGCCCTGCTAGCCTTCACGGCCATGCCGAACAGCCTGCGAAACCGTTTTCTCAGCGCCTGGGGCTCCTTGGTGGCCAGACATCCTGTCTGGACGCTACTGATCTGCGGACTCATTGCGATCGCCTCGGTACTGGCCGCGGTAGGCGGACTCACCATCAAGACCGATCGCAACGACCTGATGTCTCAGGATCTTCCATGGGCAAAACGTTATGCCCAGTATCGCCGTGACTTCCCACGATGGGCTGATCTGGTCGTGTGCCTTGAGGGTCCACCCGGTGCCAACCGCATCGACACCGCAGCCCGCGAACTGGCCGAGCATCTTCGGTCCACCACATTCGTCGCAGCGGCGGATGCTGGCTTTCGAGGTGATCAGGTTGGTCCGCGGCTCTGGCGGGTTGCGCCCCGAGCCGAGTTCGATGCGACGCTTGAGCAACTGTCCAGAGGCCGCAACATCACGGCCGCTTCCAGCCCGTCGGCTGCGCTGATCACCATGCTCCGCCAAGACGACGGGGACACCGAACCCGATCCAGCCGAAATGCAAGAAGCCCTCGCGCCGTTCATCGATGCGGTCGCTGGACGAGCAGTGCACTTTGCGCTCGACGGCGATGCCGCCGATCACTGGCAGGCACTGGCAACGGCCAACGGCCGCATCCGCACAGTGCTCGTGTCCCTGTCCAACCCAGCCACGGGTTCCATCGCGGGCATCGCCGATACGCTCGCGATGCTCCGCGGCTCGGCGGCCGAGTGGATGGATGAGAACGGCTTCGGCGACATCCCGTGGGGCGTGACCGGTATCCCGGCCATCGAGTCGGATGAAACGGACCAAGCCACCCGCGACTCCACCATCGCCTCGATCGTCGCATTCGGCCTGATCACCGTCATGCTCATCGGTGTGTTTCGTCGCATTCGATTGCCGCTCATGGCAGCGACCTCGCTCGTTGTGGGCATCGCATGGAGTTTCGGGTGGGTCGTCATTTCGATCGGCCACCTGCAACTGCTCTCGATGGTCTTCTCAGCCATCCTCATCGGGCTCGGTGTTGACTTCGCGCTGCACATCGTGACACGGCTGCGTATCATTGAGCCAGAGTGCGCAGACCTCCCCGAAGCAATGGGGCGAACCTTCCGCGATGTGGGACCGGGGCTGATTACCGGCGCAGTCACGACGGCGGCAGCCTTCGGATGTACGGCCTTCAGCGAGTTCCTCGGTGTGGCCGAAATGGGCGTCATCGCGGCGGGCGGCGTGTTGCTGTGTCTCATCGCGGTCATGAGTGTCTTCCCGGCGCTTCTGGCTCTTTCGAGCCGCTGGCGGAACGACCTTGCGATCATGAGGCCAGTCGGCACAAACATGCTTCGACGGATGGTTCGGCCACTCCACCGTCACGCGAAGTTGGTGCTGCTGATCTGCCTGTTGATCACCGCCGGTCTGATCGCCGCCGCCACGCGATTGACCTACGACTCCAACATCATGAACTTGCAACCTCAGAATCTTGAGGCCGTGTCGTGGCAGCGGCGGCTGGCTGCGGAGCCCGGTGGCGATTTGTGGAGCGGGCTGGTGATGACGACACCAGAGGCTGCGACTGCGCTGACGACGAAACTGCGGACGCTCGCAGATGTCCAGGAGGTTGGCGGCATGGGGATGTTGTTGCCACCGGACCTGAACGTGCGGGAAACCGAAGTCGCGGCAGTGCGTGACTCGCCGCCGGTGGTCGAACAGGGCTCCGATGGGCTCGGCTTCATCCCCACCGTGCTCAGTTCGGTACGCGACCGACTGCGGCCTACGCCGAAATATGCTCCGCTGGTCGCCGAACTCGATACAGCGGTGAAGTCATGGGCCACGCTGAACCGCAACATCGCCGAACGGCGTGAACGCATGGCGAGGCTGAACGCCGCCTGGCAGAAGGCCGCACCGGAAGCCGCAGAAACGATCAATGCCGCCCTCGCCGCGGTGCCGCCGGGACCAAGCGATCTGCCCGCAGTCTTGCGGGCGCAGTGGATCGGGCTGGACGGCCAGTGGCTGCTGCGAGTCGCGCCCACCAGCGGCAAGGAGTCCATACTGGAACCTGATCGCCTCAATGCGTTCGTCACCGAAGTTCGTACCGTCGCGCCCGATCTGCTCGGTCCCCCTGTTCAGATTCTGGAGTCATCCCGGCTCATTGTCCGCGCGTACACCATGGCCGGCCTGCTCGCAATGGGCGCGGTGCTGCTGATCCTGCTGATCGACTTCCGGTCGATCGCCGATGCGATCAGCGCCATCCTCCCGGTGCTCGTGGGCTTTGCCAGCACGTTTGGCTTCATGGGAATGATTGGGCTTGACCTGAACTTCGCCAACCTCATGGTGCTGCCGATGATCTTTGGCATCGGTGTTGACGCCGGCGTACACGTCATTCACCGGTGGCGAAGCGACCCGCGGGTCCGCCCGCCCGGGCTCTGGGGCGGCACAGGAACGGGCATCCTGCTTACGACCACAACGACCGCCATTGGTTTCGGCTCGCTCATGCTCGCCGAACATCGCGGCATTCAATCACTTGCCATCGTCATGGTCATTGGACTGCTTGCCACGCTCGTAGCGGCGTGGACGGTGCTGCCCGCGGTACTGCGGCTGCGGGAGAAACGAATGCTCACCCCTTCAGCCGATCGGCATTGAGCGGCAGCAGATCATCGACGATGAACTCGCCGTCCCGGCGGATCGTCTCGCCGTCGAAGATAATCTCACCGCCGCCGTAGTCCGCCCGCTGAATGAGAACGAGATCCCAGTGGATGTCGCTGCGGTTGCCGTTGTCGGCGTCCTCATACGCCTGGCCGGGCGTAAAATGCAGTGAGCCGGCGATTTTCTCATCGAAGAGGATATCCATCATCGGCTCGAGCACATACGGATTGAAGCCGATCGCGAATTCGCCGACATGCCGCGCCCCGTCGTCGGTGTCGAAGATGGAGCCAAGATGCTCCGCCCCCACTTCCGCGTCATGCTCGACGATGCAGCCATCCTTGAATACCAGTCGCACGTTGCGGAAGGTCGAACCTTGATACACACTGGGCGTGTTGTAGTGGATGACCCCATTGATGGAGTCTCGCACCGGCGCGGTAAAGCACTCACCGTCGGGGATGTTGTGCGTGCCGGTGCAGGGGATCGCCGGGATATCCCTGATCGAGAAGTGAAGGTCGGTATCGCCCGGTCCCTTGATGTGGACCTGATCGGCCGCATTCATCTTGGCCTGGAGCGCCGCTGCGGCGCCAGCCATCGCCCCGTAGTCGAGTGTGCACACATCGAAGTAGAAATCCTCGAACGCCTCGGTGGAGGTTCCGGCAAGTTGCGCCATCGAGGGGGTGGGCCAACGAAGTACGCACCACCGTGTCTGGTTCACTCGCTGCTGGAGGTGCACCGGCTTCATGTACAGCGACCCCCACGCCTTCATGCGATCTTCGGGGACACCAGACATCTCGTTGACGTTGAATCCGCCCCGCAGCCCGATGTAGGCGTCCATGCCCTTCATGCGGTGCAGATCGTGCCCTGCCATCGCCTCGATCTGCACATCGGCACCACCTTCGACCAGTGCCCGCATGACACGATTGGACCGCACCGCCACGTGTGGATGGCCGCCGCGATCGCGGCAAGCCCTGATGAGTTCGATCACCATCGTGTCAGGCACATCGAAGGCTTCGATGAGCAAGTGCTCTCCCGGCTCGATGGTTGTGGAGTGTCCCGTCAGGAGGCAAGCCAATTCGGTCATTCGTACGTCGTGCATCAATGATCCTTCCGGTCAATTAGTCCGAATCGTTTTCGTTCAGCAGCCGCGAAACCAATGAGGCCATCTCGGCATCGGGAGCGGGATCATCGCGGAAGTGCAGGTCCGCCCGCAAGGCCCGCGACGAAGGGAGTACATCACACCAGCCACAGATTCTCGACTCGGGGCGGCTGTTGCTCTGCCAAAATCCGTCTTCGGCCCGACCGATCGCCGTGCGACCTCCTTGTCCAGGCTGGGCGTCCCAACGCTCCTCCGTAGCGCCGAGCAGCGCCGCTTCAAAGTCCACTGCGTCGTCGGGGCGATTGCCCACCACCAGAATCACGTTCTCCTCGCGAGGCATGAACTGGCGGTACGCCTTGTCGAGAAGCCGCCTGATGCGCGCCGTTTCGTCGATGAAGCCGTCCGGGAGCCCGATCGCAAGTGAGACGGTGCTGCCCTCCCACGGCCCGACGACCCGTATCGCACCGATCTCGAGGCCCGACTCGTCGCGAACCGTCAACTCGTCGCCGATCTTCGCCATCTCCAGAAAGGTGCTCGCGCGAACGACCAGTTCCTGCATGAGTTCATCACCGAGTCCCTCTGCCCACCGAATGCGAGCTATGAATGGTCGCTCGATGTGCTCAAGCACTCGCAGCCGCGGCGAGATGTCCAGTTTGCGTCCGCGACGGTCACCCTCGTCGAGCCGCTTGATGTGCAGATACCAATCCAGATCGTCCATCCACACATGAAAGTCGCAGGCTCGCCCGGTCGGTGTCTGCACTTCTGTTTCCAACTCACAGCCCGCCCTGTGCAGTCGGTCGGCCACCATCGCTTCGACCCAGAGGTCGAGGAAACGACGACGCCGTTTCTGCAAGCGAAGCGAGTCGAGCAGTCCCCGCAGCCCGGCGTGGGCATCCCAGGTTCTCACCCGCTCGAGCAAGGCTTGATCGACCTCTCCTCCGAATCGTTCGAGGCCCCGTTTGCCAAAGCTCATGGCGCGGTCCATCTCACAGCAACGGGTATGCGGCATGTGTCGGTCGATATCGCGACGGCAGGCCAAAGTGTGTCCATCAGTTCGCTCAGCGGCATCTCGCCGACACGGACACCTTGGGAAAGCGAAAGCAACTGCTGGGCTTGGCGGGCACCGAGCGTGGTACGCATCGTGACGGTTCCATCACCGTACCGACGGTCCTGCACAGGCGTACGTCGCTCAAGAAACATGACAGCCTTCGAATCGCTGCTCGCCATCGTGAGCTCAAGGTCCAATTCCGATCCGATGGAATGGGTTCGAACGATCTCGGCCAACCGGTCGAGCCCCTCGCCGTTTTCGGCGCTGACTGGAATCGCATCAGGATGTTCCCGCAGCCACAGCAGCATCTCGTCGGCGTGTCCGAGGCGGTCGATTTTGTTCAAAACCAGTTGTCGGGGTTGCTTTGTGGCACCGATATCGTCGAGGGTCTGGAGCACCGCCTCGAATTGCTCGTGCGCCGTTGTATCTGCCACATCCACAACGACAAGCAACAATTGACATCGCACGGTTTCTTCAAGCGTCGAGCGGAATGAGGCTACGAGGTGGTGTGGCAAGTCACGAATAAAGCCGACCGTGTCGCTGAGCAGCACATTGTTGCCATCGGAGAGCTGCCACCTCTCGACCCGGGTCGAGAGCGTGGCGAACAACTTGTCATGCGCAAAGGCGCCGCCGGTGGTGAGTGCATTGAAAATGCTGGACTTCCCCGCATTGGTGTAGCCGACGAGCCCCACGGTGTAGTGATCTTCATTGCGGCGGAGCACTTCACGCTCCTTGCGGGCGTGGATGCCGTCGAGTTCCTTCTGCAACTTGCTCAGACGCTTCTGAACGAGACGGCGATCGATTTCGAGTTGTTGCTCACCCGGTCCACGCGTTCCGATGCCAACCGGCGCGCCGCCGGTGACCTGCCCGAGGTGATCCCACATCGCCCGCAGCCGCGGGTAGGTGTACTCGAGTTGCGCGATCTCAACCTGCAACTTGGCGGCATGGGTCGTCGCTCGCCGGGCGAAGATATCCAGAATCAGTTCGCTGCGGTCGATGACCTTGATCGACAGGACCCCCTCAAGATTCCGGATCTGCGCAGGTGTCAGATCGTGGTCAAATATGACCAGCGTGGCCTTGGTCATCTCAGCGAGATGGCCGAGTTCCTCCACCTTCCCCTTTCCCAGAAAGGTCCGCCCAACCGGCTTGCCCCGCTTCTGTGAGAGCAGACCCACCACCTCGGCCCCAGCGGTACGGGCCAGAGCCTGCAATTCCTCCAGTCGGTCCTCCAGATCGATCACAGCCCGGGGAAACTGCACCGCCACCAATACCGCCTTCTCCTGCGCGACCTTGAGCTGCTCACGCTGCATCTGAGACATGGATGGTCGCTGGGCCTCCGCTGGTGGATACGATGAACCGAGAACACCCCCGATCGTACTGACCTGCATGAGCACCACCGAGGCAACACACCGATGAATATCAGACAAATCCTACCTCCCCTGCTGCTGCTGGCCCTCGTGACCCTTCTGGCAATTGAACTTCCCGCCGCCATCGCAGGTCGCGCCCGCAACTACGACTGGTTCGGGCCGGTCATCGACGCCCGCGCCATGCTGATGAGCAGTTATGTCGAAACCCCGGACGAGGACGCCATGCAGAAGGCCATCCTCACCGCTCTGGTCGAGAGCCTCGACGACCCATACACGATCTACGTACCTCCAACCCATACGAACGAATTCCAGAAAGACCTCATCGGCCACTATGTCGGCATCGGCGCACATGTGCGGGGCTTCGAGGGGCGGCTCAAGATTCTCTCGCCGATGGAAGGTTCGCCCGCCCTCGAAGCGGGCATCCGCTCGGGCGATCTGGTGCTGCAAATCGAGGACTTCGACACGCTCAACCAGCCGATCCAGGACTGCATTGACCACCTCATGGGCGAGCCGGGTTCGGATGTCGAAGTGCTCGTTCGTCACTCGGACGAAGAAGAAGAGCGGCTCGTCATCACCCGCCGGGCTATCAAGGCGCCGACCACGGCGGGCCTTATCCGTCGCAATCAGGTGTGGCAACATCTGATCGACGAAGATCGCGGCACGGCGTACCTGCGGGTCAGCCAGTTCACGCAGGACACGGTGCCACAAATGGTTGCCGCGCTTGCTCCACTGGTCAGCGCCGACACGCTCAAGGGGCTCATCCTCGATCTGCGGAGCAACCCCGGTGGCGCGCTTCCTGCAGCCGTTGCGATGGCGGACCTCTTCTTGGCCGAAGGTGACATCGTCTCGATTGGAACGGATCGACCCGAGCGGACTGCCGAACGCCGCGTCTATACCGCCCGCCGGGGACATCCGCTCGAGGACGTTGCCGTGGTAGTACTGGTGGACGAATCTTCGGCCTCGGCAAGTGAAATCGTAGCTGGTGCCCTAAAGGACAATGAGCGGGCGCTGATCGTGGGCGAACGGTCCTACGGCAAAGGATCCGTGCAGGAAGTGCGTCCCCTCGATGGAGAGCACGGCATGCTCAAGTTCACAACCGCGTACTACTACCTGCCAAACGGACGCAATCTGCACCGCGACCCGAAGAAACCGGATCGAGACTGGGGCGTGGACCCCTCGACCGGCTGCATTGTGGCCGAAACCATCGAAGACAAACTGGACCGCAGCGAGGCTCGATGGGCCTTCGAGGCCATCGTGGATGACGAGCCGGAGGTACCGGACAGCCTCGACTCGAACTGGCTGCGTGAAGCCTTGCATGACCCAGCACTCGCCGAAGCATACGCACTCCTGGGTCACTATCACGACCACGATGCCTGGCCGGAATTGGGCGAAGACGAGGACGTCGCCTTTCCTCCTTTGCAGGCCGAACTCGACGCTGCGCTCGATCGGCGAGAAACGCTCGCCAAGCACCTCCTTGAACTTCAGGACGACATCCGCAGACTTCGTGGAAGCGAACAGACCGTGGACCGCGGCCTAGTCGGACTTCCCGATGACGCCGATGTCAGCGGTGCCGAAATCGTCCTGCGGGGCAAGAGCGGCGAGATTCTGGGTACGTGGCGAGTCGCCGAGGGCGAGAACATCCGCGTCAGTCTCGATGCAGTGGAACTCGAACCGGTCAACCTGCCGCAGCCCGAGCCGGCACCCGACGCCGGCTGAACAGACTGAGCCACCGATGCCGCTGATCCTCGGAATCGAAACGAGTTGCGATGAGTCCGCCGCCGCCGTGACCGAAGGACCGCGAGCGGTTCGCAGCAGCGTCGTCGCGACGCAGCACGATCTGCATGAGCGGTACGCCGGTGTCGTGCCGGAACTCGCCAGCCGCGCTCACTTGGAGCGGCTCATGCCGGTCATCGAGGAGGCGTTGCATGAAGCCGGAATCACACTGAGAGATCTCGATGCGATCGCGGTAGGACATGCGCCGGGGCTGATCGGCTCGCTCCTGGTCGGTGTCGCCGCGGCCAAGTCGCTCGCATGGAGCCTCGGTGTGCCGCTGATCGGCGTACACCACCTGCTCGCCCACCTGCATGCCCCAGCCCTCGATGACGAACCGATCGCCTTCCCTGCCATCGCGCTGATCGCATCGGGAGGACATACGGCCATCTATCACCAAGAAGACACGCTGAACGCCAAACTCCTCGGATCGACCATTGATGACGCCGTCGGCGAAGCCTTCGACAAAGCCGCCGTCCTGCTGGAGGCTGGGTATCCCGGTGGACCTGCGATCGAGCGACTCGCAGCGGAAGGCGACGATCGGGCGATCGACTTTCCTGTGACGCGGCTCCGCGGTGAGCGGTTTGGCTTCTCCTTCGCCGGGCTCAAAACCGCCCTGCTTTATGCGGCTCGAGGGCATCCCGTGGGTCGGGGGCGGGCATCGCGATTCCCACGACAAGTTGCGGATCTCGATCCGAAAGCACGGGCCGACCTTGCGGCCAGTTTCCAGCGGGCCGCGGTCGATGCACTGCTCCTGGGTGTAGAAGATGTCATGCAGCGGGATTCGGTCGCCAGTCTCTGCGGAGGTGGCGGCGTACTGGCCAACACGCTGCTGCGGGCGAGGCTCGACGAGTGCGCCGCTGGACATCACGCCGCACTTCGGATTCCGCCGATGCGGTATTGCATCGACAACGCGGCAATGATCGCCGGACTCGGGGCGTGCATGCTTGAGTGCGGGCAAACCACATCGTTGGATCTTCAAGCGGTGGCGAGGCTTCCCATCGGGGCAGGCAGCACATGAGCGAAGAGTCCGCGCCGGCCCCGAGACCACCCATCATGATCGAGGGGATGCACCCTTCGACGCTGGACGATACATCGCTGCGGCGCGAGTGCGAGGAAACCTTCGGTCGACAACGCGGGCCGGGTGGGCAGCACCGAAACCGACGAGACACTGCTGTGCATCTGCTGCACAAGCCCACCGGCGTTGAAATTGTCGCCGCCGAGCGACGTAGCCAGGCGGACAACCGCCGCGCGGCGTGGCGGCGGCTGCGGCTGAAACTGGCCCGCTCCGTGCGAAGACGCATCAACACGAATCGCTACCGATGCAGTGACCTGTGGGAGCAGCGGCGACAGGGCGAGAAGATCCCGATCAGCCCCGCACACCGCGACTATCCCCCACTGCTCTCAGAAGCGATGGATGTGATCGAAGCGAGGTCATGGGATGTCGCCGGTGCCGCCGGCACACTGGGCGTCACGATGTCCCAACTCGTCCGTCTCGTCCGCCACGACGCTGGCGCCTTTGAGCGGGTCAACCGGGGGAGAGCCGCTCGGGGCTGGCATCTCTTGCGGAAGTAGAAGAGCGATGCAGTTGGGTACCATCGCCGAAATGCCTGACATACCCGCCCTCATTGAATCGCATCTGAGTGACCTTGTCGACATCCGACATGATCTGCACGCCCACCCTGAACTGGGATATGAAGAACATCGCACAAGCGAAATCGTCCAGCGCGAACTCGCCGCGGCCGGCATCGAGTTCAAGGCGGGGCTGGCCGGGGGAACCGGCGTGCTGGGGCACCTTCCCGGCGGAGAAGGCGAGCCGATCGCGTTCCGCGCCGACATGGATGCGTTGCCGATTCTCGAGCAGACCGAACTTCCGTATGCTTCGCAGACCGAGGGGCGGATGCACGCCTGCGGCCACGACGGACACACGAGCATTCTGATTGGTACCGCCCGCGTGCTGGCGGCACTGTCGACAGAGAGACCGCTGCCCCGCCCGGTCACGCTGGTTTTTCAACCTGCCGAGGAGGGCGGCGCTGGTGGCAAGCGGATGGTGGAGGATGGATGCCTCGATGGTTCTGTGCTCGGTCCGGCCGTGAAGTCGATCTATGGATTGCATGGATGGCCAGCCTTGCGGCTTGGGCAGATTGCGTCGCGTTCCGGCGCGATGCTCGCCTCCGCCGACGGCTTCGAGGCTCGAATCACCGGACGCGGAGGTCACGCCGCGATGCCACATCTGTGCATCGACCCAATCGCCGCTGCAGCGGCGGTGATTCAGTCGGCGCAGCAGGTCATCTCCCGCGAGGTTGATCCCGTGCAAGGCGGCGTCCTGTCGATCACGCGTATTGAAGGCGGAACGACCCATAATATCATCCCTGAATCGGTCTATCTGCAAGGCACCACCCGATTCCTTCATCCAGAAGCTGGGAAGGCCATCCACACGGCCCTGAAGCAGATCCTCGAAGGTGTCGCCGCGGCCCATGGCTGCACAACCGAAATCACCCTCCACGATGGCTATCCCATTACCTTCAACGCCCCCGAGGCCTACGACCGCTGGCAGCAGATCACCGCATCGACCTTCGGTGAACAACGGGTCGAAACCATGGCCCCAGTCATGGGAGGCGAGGATTTCTCCTTCTACGGCCAGCAGATCCCAGCCTGCTTCTTCGCTCTGGGCCTGCTTCCAGCAGAGAAATCCGACATGCCGGGTCTCCATCACCCACGCTTCGACTTCAACGATGACGCCATTGCCATGGGGATAGAGGCGTTCGCGGCCTTGGTCTGCAATTAGATTCGGCTCCCTGACTTCTCTCTGGCGGGGCATTCTGCGGTGCTGCCCTGACGGCCAAGCCGCCGCACTGCTACAATTCCGGGTTCGAAATACAGCGCCGCATACCACTTCGCTTCCTTGGCCGGACGGGGTGGGAGGCAGGAGGTCCAGATGGCCAAGAAACTTGAGAAGCAGTTCAAGATCGTCGCGCCTGGCGGGCAGGCAACGCCCGCCCCACCACTCGGACCGGCCCTCGGTGCCAACGGCATCAATCCGGGCCAGTTCATCACGGCATTCAACGAACGAACCAAGGAACTCAACGGCAAGGCCGTGACCTGTCTGATCTCGGTCTACAAGGATCGATCGTTCGACTTTGAACTCAAGAGTTCCCCAGCCTCGGCCCTTCTGAAGGATGCCGCCGGCATCGACAAGGGTGCCGGCACACCGCAGGATCCAATCGCGAGCGTCACTCGTGATCAGATCAAGGCGATCGCTGAAGAGAAAATCGAAGACCTCAACGCTCCCACGGTCGAGTCCGCCATGCGGACGATCGAGGGAACCGCCCGCTCGATGGGCATCACGGTTGAAGGAGGTGCGGCGTGAGCGACGAACCGACCCCCACTGAAGACATGCCCACACCCGCCGAAGAGGTCGTTGAAGAGACGCAGGTGAGTGAAGCGGCAGCGGAAGCCAAGCCCATCGACCCCGCCGAGGCCGAAGCACATGAAGACCGCTCGGCCTGGAAGTCCCGGCTCCGCCGCCGCCGCCGGCGCACACGGTCCAACCGAGTTGCGGAGAATCGCAAACTCGCGATCGCGGCCGAAGGTGCCCACGTTCCGGCCGACGCGGTCAAGGTGCTCAAGACCTTCAAACCCGCGAAGTTCGACCAATCCATCGAGTGCTGCCTGCATCTGGGCATCGACCCTCGGCAGGCCGAACAGCAACTTCGCGGCGCCGTCTCGATGCCCAAGGGCAGCGGCAAGTCGGCTCGCGTTGTCTGCTTCTGCGGAACCGACAAGGTCGATGAGGCCAAGGCCGCTGGCGCGGTCGATGCCGGAAGCGATGAACTCGCCAAACGCATCAAGGACGGGTGGTTCGAGTTCGACGTCGCCATCGCTTCACCCGACATGATGCGAGTTGTTGGGCAACTCGGCAAGATACTCGGCCCCAAAGGGCTCATGCCCTCGCCCAAGGCCGGCACCGTGACGCCCGACGCGATCAACGCCGTCAAGGAATTCGCCGCTGGCAAGACCGAGTACCGCAACGACGACGGCGGCAACCTGCACGTGGTCATCGGTCGGCTGAGTTTCTCCGAGGAAGACCTCACCGAGAACCTGACCTTCTTCCTCAAAACGATCGACAAGCTCCGGCCCGCCGCGGTCAAAGGGCAGTACATGAAGAAATGCGTGATCTCCGGAACGATGACGCCCAGCGTGGAAGTGGCAATCTCATGAGCAAGCCCATCAAGAGCATGATGGTGGCAGACTACCGCCGCCGATTCGAAAATATCTCAAACGCCCTGCTCGTGGATATTCGTGGCATCGAAGCCAACGAGAACAACGCGATACGGCAGGGACTGCACGCATCCAGCATCAAGATCACGGTCGTGCGAAACACGCTCGCTCGAGACGCCTTCAAAGACACGCCGCTTGCGACGCTGATCCCGGCACTCGATGGACCATCGGCCATGGTCTACGGCGGGGAGTCCGTTGTCGAGGTGGCCCGCGCGATCGTGGACTGGGCCAAGAAAGTCAAGGAACTCGAACTCAAGGCCGCGTGCCTCGACGGCGAGTTCTTCGAAGGTGCCGATGGTGTCAAGCACCTCAGCACCTTCCCGACCAAGGAAGAGGCGCAGGCCAAGGTCGTGCAGCTCATGCTCGCCCCCGGCGCCAACCTGCTCAAGGCAGCCACGAGCCCGGGCTCGAACCTCGTGGGCATCGTCAAGGAAATACAGGAACGCCTCGAGCGAGGCGAGGAGATTGCCAAGGTCGGCTGAGCCGGCGCAAAGCACCTACTACACCCATACACCGCTTTGAACTGGCCCGTCAGGGTTAAAAGCCGCGCAGCGGCTCCTCTTCACCGCAGTCATTTGAAACTGGAGATGGACATATGTCCGAAGACACCGCAACCGCAACCAAGGAATTCGACGTCAAACTCACCAAAATCGGCGACGAGATCGCCGGACTCTCCCTCAAGGAAGCTGTGGATCTTGCTGACTACATGAAGGATGCCTACGGCATCGAGCCCGCCGCTGGCGGTGCCGTCATGATGGCCGGCCCGACCGGTGGTGGTGAGGAAGGTGGCGAAGAGCAGACCGAGTTCGACGTCATCCTCGAAGCCGCCGGCGACAAGAAGATCGCCGTCATCAAGGCCGTCCGTGAAGCGACCGGTCTGGGCCTCAAGGAAGCCAAGGGCCTCGTCGACAGCGCCCCCGCCCCGGTCAAGGAGAAAGTCTCCTCCGATGACGCCGAGGCCCTCAAAGCCGCCCTCGAAGAGGCGGGTGCCACAGTCAACGTCAAGTGAACTCCGGCTGGCGAGGCCAGCACGACGCACTATGGGGTCAGGCACCGATTCGGTGCCTGACCCCTTATCTATTGCAACCATCCGCCCGGCCATTTCCGGACACCCTGTGGTGTCCAGCATTGGAGACCCGATTTGGATGGGTGTCCAGCAGTGGAGTGGAGACCATGGGAGAAACCGTCTAACTGCTGCTCCTGCCATCATTTCCGTTGCCGCGGAGGGGAAATTGGCAAAAAACCGCGTCCGTATCGGTTCAGGAACGGGTTTTGCTTGCGAAATCGGTTGTGAAATCGTCCAAGGGGCTCTACACTGCCCGGCTCGGCGCAGGCAGTGAACACACATATTTCGACCTGAGAACCATCGACAGTGCGGTTGTCCGTCATTTTGCGGCTGCGTGCTGCCCCACCGATGGGTCTCCGGATTCTCTCAGAGGTGACCGCATGATTCCGATGACGGTGCGCAACTTCTCAAAGCGTGGCGATGCGATCCCGGTCCCGGCTTTGACCGAAGTGCAACAGGCCGCGTATGAACGCTTCATCCAACTCGACAAGGATCCACTCAGACGCGATCCGACCCTGGGCATCGAGGGACTCCTCAAAGAGGTCTTCCCCATCGAGTCCTATGACGGCACAATGCGGCTTGAGTACCTCTACTACAAACTCGACAAGCCACGCTACACCCCGCACGAATGCAAGGAACTCCGTCTGACCTACGGACGTCCCTTCCGCATCGGTGTGCGGTTCGTGCGTGAGGGCGTATCGGAATTGTCGGAGGAAGAAATCTACCTCGGCGAAATTCCAATCATGCTCGGCGGCGGCGAATTCATCGTCAATGGTGCCGAACGCTGCATCGTCAGTCAGTTGCACCGCTCGCCGGGCGTCGATTTCGGCATCACGCAGGATCTCGGCGACCGACCCCTGCATTCGGCACGGGTCATTCCGGAGCGGGGTTCCTGGATCGAACTGGAAGTGACCAAGAAGGACGTACTGGCGATGAAGATCGACCAGTCGCCCAAGATCGCTGCCACCGTCTTCCTGCGAGCGCTCGACGAGTCGCTCAGCAGCACCGAGAAGATTCTTGAAATGTTCTACGACGTTGTCAGTCTGCCCGTGGCCAAACTGCAGCCAGAGCACTACTCCGCCGAAATGATCATCAACGAAGAAGGCGAGGAACTCTGCCGCGTCGGCGCCCCGCTCGGCGATTCGCTTGAGGCGATCTTGGCGTCCAACATCAAGAAACTCGCCGTCGTGCAGGATCCGAGCGATCCGCTCATCCTCAACACGCTTGCGATGGAACGTCTCGACTTCATGGCTGAAGCCACCGAGCACGAGGCCGCCCTGCTGCGGATCTACAGCAGACTCCGCCCCGGCAACCCGCCACAACGGGACAAGGCGAAAACGCTCTTCAAGGAGAAGTTCTTCGACGAGAATCGCTATCGCCTCGGCAAGGTCGGACGCTTCCGCATCAACCGCAAGTTCGACATGGACATCCCCGAAGATGTCATGCACCTGCGGGGTGAAGACTTCATGGCCGTTACCCGCTACATCCTCGACCTGCGGGCCAAGCGGAACAAGGCGTACATCGACGATATCGATCACCTCGGTAACCGCCGCCTGCGAACGCTCGACGAGCTCGCGGTCGAAGAAATGCGAAAGGGCTTCCTGAAACTCCGCCGCACCGTGCAGGAGCGAATGAGTACCAAGGATCCGGATGATCTCAAGAAGATCGCCGACTTGGTGAATTCCAAGTCGATCAGCAGCGCCATCGACTTCTTCTTCGGCCGCAGCGAACTCTCGCAGGTGGTTGATCAGACGAACCCACTTTCGATGCTCGTGCACGAGCGGCGACTTTCCGCGCTCGGCCCGGGTGGCCTGAACCGCAAGCGGGCAGGCTTTGAAGTTCGTGATGTGCATATTTCCCACTACGGACGCATTTGCCCGATCGAAACACCCGAAGGCACGAACATCGGCCTCATCGCCTCATTGGGCATCTTCGCCAAGGTCGATGACTATGGCTTTATCCTCACGCCTTACTCCCAGATCGACGGGGGCGAGGTCAAGGGCGGCGTGGAGTTCCTGCGAGCCGATCAGGAAATGCAGTCCGTGCTCGCAACCGCCGATTCCCTCGACGAGGGGAAGTTGCGAGGCAAGCACGTGCTCTCGCGGGTCAACGGTGAACTGAGCACCGTGCCCGCCAAGGATGTTCAGTACGTCGATGTCAGCCCCAAGCAGATCGTCGGCGTATCCGCTTCACTCATCCCCTTCCTTGAGCACGACGATGCAAACCGCGCTCTCATGGGCTCGAACATGCAGCGGCAGGCCGTGCCGCTGATCAAGGTCGATCCCCCGCTGGTCGGAACGGGCATGGAGCAGATCGCGGGTGAGCACTCCGGCATGATCGTCAAGGCACGCCGCAATGGCACCGTCACAGCAGTCGATGCGGAGCGCATCGTCATCGACAACGCCGATGAATACGAGTTGCAGCGGTATCGCCAACTGAATGAGCGTACTTGCCAGACACAGAAGCCGGTTGTCAACCTCGGTGACAAGGTAAAGGCTGGACAGATCCTGGCCGACGGTGCCTCGACCTCGCTGGGTCAACTCGCGATCGGCAAGAACGCCTTGGTCGCCTTCAACACATTCGATGGATATAACTTCGAAGATGCCATCGTGGTGTCCGAACGGCTCGTCCGCGACGATGACTTCACATCGATCCACATCGACTCCTACACCGTCGAAGTGCGAGACACGAAACTCGGCCGCGAGGAATTCACCGACGACATCCCCAACGTCTCGGAGAAGCAGCTCCGCAACCTCGACGAGCGTGGCGTGATCCGATGCGGTGCCCGCGTCGGCCCCGGCGACATCCTTGTCGGAAAAGTGAGTCCCAAGAGCAAATCCGAACTAACGCCCGAGGAGAAACTGCTGCATGCCATCTTCGGCCGCGCAGGCGAGGACGTGAAGAACGACTCGCTTGAAGTCTCCGCCGGCGGCGGCGGCATCGTCATCGGCACGCGACACTTCAGTCGCCGCATGCACCTCGGTGACGAGCAGAAGGCGCAGATCAAAGCCGACATGGCCGCCTTCGGCGATGAGATGGATCAGAAGGCCATCGCCCTCTTCGCCGAGATGATCGGCATGATGAACAAACTGACCGGCTCGGAGATGGTCGACCCGACCACCCGGCAGAAAGTCGGCGCGTCAGACATTCCGGAAGTCATCACCGAGCAGATCGAGAACTTCTCCGAGAAGTGGATCAAGGGATCCAAGGACGTCCGAGCCGAGGCCATCAAGATCAGAACGCAGTTCTGGCCACGCATCGCGGCCGTGCAAGAGGAGAAGGAACGTCGGCTCGCCCACATGAAGCGAGGCGACGAACTCCAGAGTGGCGTGCTTGAGATGGTCAAGGTCTATCTCGCCAACAAGCGACAGATCTCGGTGGGCGACAAGATGGCCGGCCGTCACGGCAACAAGGGCGTCGTCGCCCGCATCGTTCCCCACGAAGACATGCCGTTTCTCGAAGACGGCACGCCCGTGGACATCCTGCTCAATCCGCTCGGTGTCCCGAGCCGGATGAACGTGGGGCAGTTGCTCGAACTGCACATGGGCTGGGCCGCCAAGGTCCTCGGCTTCCAGTGCGTCACGCCGGTCTTCGACGGTGCCACCGAAGAGGAGGTGCTTGGCTGCATCGACGAAGCGAACGCCCACGTCGAGAAACGCGTGTCGGACTTCGAATCCACCGGACAGAATGCCGGAGGCTCACGCGAACTGCTCGCCAAAGTACCCTTCGGCGGCAAGGCGCAACTCCACGATGGTCGGACCGGCGAGCCCTTCTCGCAGCCGACCTCGCTTGGCTACATGTACATGCTCAAGTTGCATCACCTCGTGGATGACAAGATCCACGCTCGCGCCACCGGCCCCTACAGCCTCATCACCCAGCAACCACTCGGCGGGAAGGCCCGCACCGGCGGGCAGCGTTTCGGTGAGATGGAAGTGTGGGCGCTCGAAGGCTACGGCGCAGCGCATGTGCTGCAGGAACTCCTCACCGTCAAGAGCGACGATGTCGAGGGCCGAACCAAGATCTATGACTCGATGGTCAAGGGCCCCAATACGCTCGAAGCCGGCATGCCCGTCGTCTTCGACGTGCTCTGCCATGAGATCCGCGGTCTTGGCATGAACATCGAACTTGAGAAGGCCCACGACGATGTCGGACCTCTGCTCTGATTCCCCGGACCTGAACCTTCCCTCGGACTGAGACGGAACCCATTCCATGACCGAGAACGTCTTCGATCACGTCAACGACTTCACGTCAGTCAAGATCACGCTGGCCAGCCCCAACGACATCCGGTCGTGGAGCTTCGGCGAGGTCAAGAAGCCTGAGACCATCAACTACCGCACCTACCGCCCCGAGAAGGACGGTCTGTTCTGCGAGCGGATCTTCGGACCCGAGCGAGACTACGAATGCGGCTGCGGCAAGTACAAGGGCACGAAGTTCAAGGGCATCATCTGCGATCGCTGCGGCGTGAAGGTGACACACTCACGCGTGCGCCGCAAGCGAATGGGGCATATCAATCTCGCCGCGCCGATCGTGCACATCTGGTTCTTCAAGGCGCTGCCGAGCCGCCTTGGCACGCTGCTTGGTATGAAGACCTCCGATCTCGAGAAGGTCATCTACTTTCAGGACTATGTGATCACCGACCCGGGCGACACCGAACTGGAATACCGTCAGGTCGTCGACGAAGACACCTGCCGAGAACTACAGCGAGAGTACGGTGCCACGGCCTTCAAGGCCATGATGGGTGCCGATGCCGCGATCGAACTGCTGCAGGGCCTCGACCTCACCGCCACGGCGGCCGAGATCCGCGATGACCTCACCAAGACACGTTCCAAGCAGAAGATCAAGGATCTCGCCAAACGGCTCAAGATCGTCGAGCAACTTCACAACAGCGACAACGACATCACCTGGATGGTGCTCGATGTGATTCCGGTCATTCCTCCAGACCTGCGGCCGCTGGTCCTGCTCGACTCGGGCAACTTCGCCACCAGCGATCTGAACGATCTGTACCGCCGCATCATCAACCGCAACAACCGCCTCAAGAAGTTGATGGATCTCAACGCCCCCGAAGTCATCATCCGCAATGAAAAACGCATGCTCCAGCAGGCGGTGGATGCGCTCTTCGACAACGACCGATGTCGCCGCCCCGTGCTCGGAAGCAGCAACCGCCCGCTCAAGTCGCTCACCGACATGATCAAGGGCAAGCAGGGCCGCTTCCGCGAGAACCTGCTCGGCAAGCGGGTCGACTACTCGGCCCGATCCGTCATCGTCGTGGGGCCGGAACTCAGACTCCATCAGTGCGGCCTCCCCAAAAAGATCGCGCTTGAACTCTACCAGCCTTTCATCATCCGAAAACTCAAGGAACACGGGCTCGCCGATACGATCAAGTCGGCCAAGCGGATGCTGGAGCGGCGAGACCCCGAGGTATGGGACATCCTCGAGCAGGTCATCTATCAACACCCGGTTCTGCTCAATCGCGCGCCGACGCTGCACCGCATGGGTATCCAGGCCTTCGAGCCGGTTCTCGTCGAAGGCAACGCCATCACACTGCATCCGCTGGTCTGCACCGGCTACAACGCCGACTTCGACGGCGACCAGATGGCCGTCCACCTGCCGCTGTCCTTCGAAGCGCAGACGGAAGCGCACGTTCTGATGCTCTCGACGCACAACATCTTCTCGCCAGCCAACGGCAACCCGATCGTCTCGCCCAGTCAGGACATCATCATGGGTATGTACTTCCTCACCTTCATGCGTGAGGAAAACAAGCCAGCCGAGCAGGACATGCACGCCTTCCGTGATCTGGCCGAAGCGTTGCTGGCCCTTGAGCACAAACAGATCGACCTGCACGAGCCCATCATCGTGCGGCTCTCCCGCTTCACCATGCAGGTCAAGAGCGAGAAGGGGCCCCTTGAGCCCATCGCTGAGAATGGCCGTGTCGTGACGACCGTCGGTCGGCTCCGCTTCGCAGCCCTGCTGCCCGATGGCGTTCCCTTCTACAACTGCGCTCTGGGCAAGAAGGGTTGCAGCCGCGTCATCGACGACACGTTCAAGTACTGCGGTCGCGCCGAGACGCTCACGCTGCTCGATAATCTCAAGGAAATCGGCTTCAAGACGGCCACGACCTCGGGCCTCTCGATCGCCATCACAGACATGCGGATCCCGTCGAACAAGTCCGAGTTGCTCGCAGCCGCGCAGAAGAAGGTCGATGCGGTCGAGCGGGCCTACGGTGCCGGCGCGATCACCGAGCGGGAGCGGCACAATCAGCTCCTTGATATCTGGGCGCACTGCCGTGAAGAACTCACCAAGGCACTCGTCTCGACGCTTCAGAACGATCGCCGCGACATGAGCACGCTCGATGAGGTCGCGATTGACAGCACCGACGGACGGCACTATCTCAACCCGGTCTTCCTGATGAGTACCTCAGGCGCTCGTGGCAACGTCAGTCAAATGCAGCAACTCGCTGGCATGCGTGGTCTGATGGCCAAACCCAACGGTGAAATCATCGAAAC
>JASMMN010000055.1 GCA_030748155.1 Phycisphaerales bacterium | reverse complement strand
GGGCGAGGATGCGATTGATCCGGTCCAGGCCACGCTTCGACAACTCGTTCTGCTGCGGGAGCACCGCGCCGAGGAGTTGAAGGAGGATGATCTGCTGGAGGGGTTGGAGTGATGCGCCGTAGCTTCACACTGCTTGAGGTGCTGCTGGCGCTGGGAATCATGGTGGCCCTGCTGACCGTGATGTCGCGGTTCACGTGGTCACTCGGTCAAGGGCAGCAGCGAGTCCTTGATCGGCTTGATAGACAAGCGGCCATCGATGCCGTCATCGATCGGATGGCGATTGCGCTCGATACCGGCGCGGCCTCAGTGGCCGGCGAGGCAGGCTTCAGCGGGGACGAAACGTCGCTGCATCTGTTCTCTTCGCAGGATCGCCCGGCGGACAGCCTCGAAGCAGCGCTCGGATCGCGGCGGAGCCTTGACATTCGGTTTGATCAAGAACAACACACCGTTCGAATCGGTGATGGCGAACCACTACCGATCGGCGATCTCCGCTTTCGCTTTCATGATGGGCAGCAGTGGCAGGACTCGTTTGACTCACTCGATGCAGGAGCACTGCCGACGGCTGTCTTGCTGGAGGCATGGATTCAGGACGGTCTGACAGATCCATCCGAGGCTGATTTACCTCCTGACCGCCGTCGCGTGCTGACAGTTGCGGGCATCTGGAGGCAAGCCCCATGAGGAAGCGACGAGGCATCGTGCTTGCGGCAGTCACGGTTGTGACGGCGGCATCACTTTGGACAACGGTGGCCCTTCTTTCGCTCGCCGGCGTGGAGACTGCTGGCATCGACGGCGGCTCCGAGACGATTCAAGAGGATGCGGCGGTAGGTTCGGCAGTACTCGTCTTTGCGAGTGAGTTGTTCGGACAACGGGACGACATGCGAGTCGGAAAGACTCCCGATCTCGATGATCAAATCGTGCTGTGGGAGTCAGGCCGCCATGCAATGGTCGCGAGGCTGCTGCCGGTTGAAGGCGAGCAAGTGTTGGCTGCCGAGGCGGGGCGGCTTGATCTCAATCTTGCGTCTGTCGAACAACTCGATCAAATACTCGGTCGATCCGAAGCCGTTGTCTCCAAGCGAAACGCGCACCGAATCGATGATGTGCGGGATGTGCTCATGCAACTCGATCAGGGCTCGATCGAAGCAACCGATTCGGGCGGCATCTGCGAGCGGTTGACTGTGCATGCACACGAGCCGAATGTGCAGCAGAGCGGTGATCTTCGAATCAATCTTGATGTGCCATGGTCTGAAGAGTTGGCGGAGCGCATCCGATCACGATTTGGTGACATGGTTACCGATGGGTTGGAGGGTATTCTTGTCGAGAACCCAATTGAGTCGGATGCAGATCTCATGCGACTCATCTTGTCCTTTGACATATCCCCCAAGGACTGGGTTGATGCACTCGATGCATTTTCAATGGAGCCGGTTCGGTATCGTCGCGGTCGCATCGACATCAACGCCGCTTCGGCCGAGGTGCTCGCGAGCCTGTCTGGTGTCACGTCCGATCAGGCCGCCGCAATCGTTCAGCGGCGCGATGGGCTGGATGATGAACTCTTGGCAACACCGGCATGGCCTTTCATCGAGGGCATACTTCCCACAGAGATCGCGGTTGATTTTCTGGACCGGACGACGGTTGGATCGTGGACTTGGCGTCTTCGTCTTGCCTGCGGGGAGGTTCCCGGCGATGCGCTCGATACCGCTCTGCAGAGCGGTCGAGTGGTTGATGTGATTATCGATGTTGCGGGCGAGCAGCCCAGAATTGCCATGATGCGGGACATCACGATGCGGCCACAGGCATGCGCCTGGCCGGGGCGTGGAGATCAGCTTCCGGCAGTGGAGGAGGAAACAGTCGAGCCGGTCCCGGACGAGGCCCTGAATGTCGAGGCACCCGAACCAGCCGATCCGAATATCGCCTCGGAAGCGGATGCTGTCGAGTCGATTGAACCGGATGACCAGCGTCTTGGTCGATGGCGCCCCTGAACCGGGTAGGATCAAGCCGAGATGAGCCGCTATCGAATCGCGATTGAACTTGGACCACGGCATCTGCGTGGTGTGGCGGTCACATTTGTGGGAAGTGGATTGCGTGTCGAATCCACGATCGTGCAAGAGCGACCCGATATGGATTCGGAGATCGTCGCGGATTGGATCCGCGACATTCTGGACGCGGCAGGTATGCCGACAGGCAAGTGCCTGCTGGCTGTCTCCCGGGACGATGTCGTCATCAAGAGGCTGCTTCTGGAGACGCCGTCGAAGGGCGAACTTCCGGCGATGGTCGATCTTGCAATGCGGGATGAACTGCATCTTGAGGGTGGCGCTGCCGTCATAGATTTCCTGCCGGATACTGCGGCAGTCGCTGATTCGAATCTCCTTGCTGCGGCCTTGCCGGAGTCATCCCTGAACCGAGGGCGGCACCGGATGGCGGCAGCCAAACGCCCCGTCGGTCGCATGTCCCTTCGGCTCCTCGGCGTGGCGAGTTTGATTTCTGATCCGCACGGAGGATGCATTGCTTGTGTTGATGTCAGCGGGGATGGTGCCGAATTCACACTGTTGGAAGGCCTCGATGTGCGTATTGCCCGCGCCGCAGCGCTCCCCGCGGGGACCGCTGACGAGATTACCGAGGCTGCCATTCGAGAGGCCCGGCGGACATGGACGAGTTGGCAGGCCGAAGCAGCCGCTGCCGCGATCGACCGGGTTGTTCTCATCGGCGATGCGGAAATCACGGAGCCGATGTTGGAGGCAATGGAGGAGATCACCACTTCACCGGTGATCGTGCTGTCGATGCATCCACGGATCGAGCAGGCTGGACACGATGTGAGCCGCCTTTGGTCGCTGCTGGGATTGCTGCTTGCCGACCACATAGGCAAGCCGCTGATCGATTTCAGTTCACCGCGAAAGCCAACTCACCGCTTTGAGCGGCACCGGCAGCTTGGATTGGCGGCAGCAGGGGTATTGCTGGTTCTTTTTGGCCTCATCTGGACCTGGGGCAACACCCGCGTGCAGTCCATGCAGCGGCAACTGGACGCGATCAATACACAGCGGGCCAAACTGGAACCGAGGTGGCTGCGATATCACCGCGACCGCTACCGATTGGCCCATCTGGACCTCTGGACTTCGGTGCAGCCGGACTGGGTTGATCACCTCGCCGTCGCGGTCGATCGGCTCCAGCCCAGCGGGGCACTGGTACTGGACGAAGTGGCAGCGGCACTGGACTACAAGGGCGTCGATGCCCCCAAGAAGGGCGGTGTCGACGCGTGGGTGGTGCAAGTCACAGCGCGTCTGGTGCTGGAGGCCGAGGCGGAGAGCCGGGAGGTCGGCGAGGCCTTCCGCCAACACTGGGTCGAAGATGAGGCGTGGAATGTCGCAACCACAGGAGCTGATACCGAGGACGGCAAGCGGCTTCCATTTGGCGTCACCATTCGTTTGCACTCACCCGACGAATCCGAAGCGGCCACTGCCGAACCAGAGGGTGCGCCGTGAATCCCCAGAGGCACTTCAAGTTGATTGTTGGGGCCGGTGGCGCGGTGCTGTTGATTCTGATCATCTGGGCCGCGCAGGCGTGGGCGATATCGCCGCAAGCCTCCATGGCCGGACGCATCGATGCCGCGAGAGAGACACTTGATCGGCGCCGCGCCGATCTTCGTGGTCATGACAGGTTGCAGGAACAATTGAAGGCGTATGTTGATCGCACGTTGGGTGGATCACAGGAGGAAGTCGATCACGCGCTTCGCGCGGCGCTCTCGACACTCGGCGAAACCGCGGGCCTGTCCGACGTGGCGGTCGATACCTCGGCCATGAAGGAGATCGCATCGCCCGGTCGTCGCGATTTCAAGGGTGCCGCAGGAAAGCCACTGCGCGATGAAGTCGATTTCATCGAAGCTCCTGCGACCTTCCGCGCCACCGGTACTTGGCCGCAGTTCAACACCGTGCTCCAGGCGCTTGCCGCCGAGCCATGGATCAGGCAAGTTGAGGGACTCCGTGTCATCGGCAAGGGCGAAGGCGAGACCATGGAAGTGAGCATCAAGGTTCGTACGTTGTTCATGCCGAACCGCTCACCGGAGGACTCTCCGGACAAACTCGCCATTCAGTGGCCACCGGTGCTCGGCGGCCCAAGCCCGTTCATGTTGCCTCCTCCCCCCGAGCAGCCCGCGGCCGCGGTCGCCACACCATCACAACCAGTGCCGCCCGGTTGGGAGCGGTGGCGAGTGACTTTCGTGGGCCGGATCGAGGGAGTGGACGAGGTGCATCTGCGAGCCGCTCGCAGCGGTCGTCGCCTGCTTCATGTCGGGCAGGAGCTTGAGGGATGCGTGTATCTGGGGAACCGTCCGGATGGCGATGGGTTTGACGAGGCGATCTTCAGGCGAGATGAAAAAGAGTGGCTGGTGGCCCCTGGAGGCTCGTTTGCTGACCGCCGGGCTCTTGCAGAGTAGACTGCGGCGAGAACAACCGCGTCACGACGCGACAACCGAACGCCGGTCAGGAGGACAGGCATGATGAGGCTAACAGGATGTGCTGCCTGCGCATGGATGACATGTGCTGCGTTGGTTTGGGTTGGTTCTACGCAAGGGATGGAAGCGGTCGTCTCACAGCCCGGGACTTCCATTCGCCTTGCCTTCCGGGGTGCCACCATTGATGACATTCTCGACTCGCTCAATCGCATGAGCGGTTTGCCGGTTGTGCTCGATGCCGAAGTTCCTGCCGGCACCGTCGATTTCGTGTCACCGGAAGATCATGATCTCGACTCGGCCCTGCGCGTTCTCAATACCGTCCTGCAATCTCGCGGCGTGACGATCCGCGTCATCGACGGCATGTTGCATCTTGAGAAACTCAGTGATATGCAGCGACAGGATCTACCGACTTTCGTCGGAACGCTACCGGCTGATGTGACGCCAGACACGCTCGTGACCGTTGTGCGACCACTCGACAGCGCGATGGCCGAGCCAGTGGCCAAGCAACTCTCGCAGATGGTCGGCGAATACGGTGCCGTTGTCGCGATGGTTGGACAGAACGCCATCGTCATCACCGAGACCGCCTCGAACACGAGGCGACTGCTCGACATGCTCAACGCGCTCGACCAGCAGGATCCCGATGGTGTCGTCGAGGTCTTTCCTGTGAAGAACGTCGCTGCTTCATCTCTGCTCAAACCGTTGACTCAACTGATGACCATCAAGGTCGAGAAGTACATGCCCGACAAGAAGGGCAACTTGAAGAAGGTCGAAGAAACGTCGATGGAAGGTCTGACGTTCGCGGCCGACGATCATGCCGGTCTCATCATCGCGAAGGGCTCGCAGAGTTTGCTCTCGAAGCTCGGTGAAGTCATTCGCATGCTCGATGTTCCGGGCGGTACCGGTGGCGCGCGAACCGTCCGCACCATTCCGCTCGCTGTCGTCTCTCCGTCCGAAGCAGTCAAACGACTCACCGCCGTCGTGAATGCCATGCCGGAGGGTGCCAGGCCGCAGATGCTCGCCCTGCCCGAGCGGTCCAGCATCGTGCTGACCGGGCCGAGCAGCGAGGTGGACGAACTGGTGACGGTACTCGCCGCCATCGAGGGCGATCTTCCCCGCAGCGAGGCGGTGGCCATGCAATTGCTTCCGCTCGACTCAGCCGATCCGAAGGCGGTGCAAGCGGCCCTGACGGGCATTCTGAGTGGATCCCAGCGGGCGAGAGTGAAGATCGGACTCGCCCCTGACGGCCAGTCGTTGCTCTTCAGTGGTCCATCCTCGGATGTGCAGGCAGTCTCTCGAATGGCCGAGGCCCTCGATCTCGGTGGTGCCGATGTGCCGGCGATTCGTACGCTTCGAATTCGCCCCGAGTCACTTGGGGAGGTCATGCAGGCGTACGCCACGCTCGCGCAGACGCACACGCTGCCGGAGCAGGTGGAGATGTCTGTGGACGCTGAAGTTGGAGCCGTCCGTCTCGTCGGCGAGCCGGCCGATGTCTCGGCTATGGCATCGTTGCTGCAGTCGTTGACGGAAACCGTCGTCGAGGCCCGCGAGACACGTCAGTTCGTGTTGAACCACGTGCGACCATCGCGGGTCGGCCGAGCAGTTGCCGAGTCGGCTCGATCACTGCTGTCTCCATCGAACGGAACCCCTTGGACCCCTGTTGATGTGAAGGGTATCGACGCGCTTGATGTGCTTCTTGTGACATCCGCGCCTGATGAGATGGATACGATTGCGTCGATCATCGACTCGCTCGATCGCGCGACGCCCGCCGATTCTGTCGTTCGTGTCATTCCGCTTCGTGGGGCGCCGACAACGATCATCGATCAAGCGGATGCGGCATTTACAGAGATGGGCGGCGGGGGATTCGGACCGCCGCGCCCACGGGTTGAACTCGATGGCAGCGGGGATCGACTTGTTCTGTCCGGGGACAGCGAGGCCGTAGCGCTGTATGAACAAGCCCTGCGTCGATATCTTGAACTGGCGGGTCCTCCACGATCGACTCGCGTGACAACGCTGCGGTTTGCGCAGCCGCAGGAGATGGCGACGCTTTTGAGTGGCCTGACCGAGTCACGCGGCATGCTGCTTGCTGACGGAAGCATGCTTCCGTCGATCGAGGCTTTTGAAGAAGTCGATGGGGTTCTCGTGACAGGAACCGACCGTCAGCATCAGGCCATCCGTGATCTGCTTCAGACACTCGATGCAGAAGATCAGAGCGATGCCGATGTACAGGTGATTCAGATGAAGGGGACGAATGCGTCGGCTGTAGCGATGGCGGTGCAGAGTGCCCTGGCAGCACGCGCCATGTTCCGCCCGGGCCGCACGGTGGCATCACTGGCGGCTGCGCCATCGGAGACGGCGATACTTGTCACCGGAACGCCCGATCAAATAGCCGATGTCGACACCATCATCAATGCGCTCGATACAGGTATGACGCCGGACGAGGTACAGGTCCGAGCCGTCTATCTGAAACTCGCTCGTGCAGAGCAGGTGGCACCGATGATGACGGAACTGCTTGGACGGCAGAAACTCAGCGAGGCGGAGCGGGCCCACAGGCTGCGGTACAGGTTGCCGTTGCCCGACGAGACGGCAGGTGTACGGGTCGCCGCCGATGAGCGATTGAATGCGATCATCGTTGCTGGACGTGGTCCAGAAATCGCCGCTGCGGCCGAGATGGCCAAGCAATTGGATATGGTGGCGGGCGAAGCGACAGCCTCCGGCGTGCGAGGGGTGCAGGTACTGCCGGTCCGGAATGCGGATCCCGTGGAACTCGCAGCGAGCATTGAAGCGATCTTTGCCGGGACCGATGGTGACCGCGCGCCAGTTGTTCGGGTTGATCGGGCCAGCGGAACGCTGCTCATTCGAGCAAACGCCGAGCAGATGAAGACCATCGATGACCTCGTTCGGACGGTTGATGCCGCCGCGATCACCAGCAGCCGCCGGATGCAGATGGTTCCGATCGATCCGGCGCACGGGTCTGCAGCCGAGATCGCCGATGCCCTGCGGCGTCTGCTTGAGCGGAATGGCAGCCCGGCGGTCGAGATTATCAACATCGATGACCTGCTCGGCAATCCCGCGCCGAAGCAGACCGGAAGCGTATGGCCCATCTCACCGAGGCTCTTTCTTGCGATGAGCGCGCTCGGCGTGTCGGAAGGCGAGCCTGCTGTATCCATCGCCGTCGATCCAAACACCAATAGTTTGGTTTTGATCGGGAGCGACCGGGCGGTGACACGGGTTCGCGGCTTGCTCGATCAGGTCTTGACGCAGATGCCCAAAGAGCCCGGGCGACTTCGTCGCATTGAACTCGGCGATCGTGCCGATGCAAATCGACTCTCTCGCCTGCTGGCACAATCGCTTCGGCAAGTCACACCACCTGCCGGCAGGATGGGCGACTTGGCACGCCGCGTTTCGGTGACGGCCGACCCGGACACAAATGCGCTGCTCATTGCAGCCACCGACGCAGACTTCGAAACGGTGGCTGCGCTCATCAAGGCCGTTGCGGCTCCGACCGATGATCGAGCCGCCGTGGTGAAGGTGTACCCGCTTGCCAGCGGCGGCGCCGATCGGGCTGCGAGGCACTTGAATCAACTCCTGCAGGGGACCTCTCGCTCGCGGCAAGCCGGACGGCTTCGCAATCTCGCCGTGACCCTCCTAGGCGGC